>CAWBIS010000030.1:0-5938 GCA_963788485.1 Terriglobia bacterium | reverse complement strand
GCATTGTCAATTTCCTGCTCAGCCTGGAGTGCCGGATTCTGGTGCGATCCACCGGAATTCTTCATGCTTTGGGCGAAAAGGAACGCCCGTTTCTGATCGGCGATTTCAGCCTGAACACGGCCAATTCGCTCTCCGCAGCCGAGTATTTCAAAATGGTTTCGCGGCTGACGCCGACGCACGATCTCAACGCCGCGCAGGTGGCAGATCTCGCGCGGGATGCAGGCCCGGAGAATATTGAGGTCGTCGCCTATCAGCATCTGCCGGTCTTCCACACCGAACATTGCGTCTTCTGCCGTTTTCTATCCACAGGAACGAGCTACAAAGATTGCGGGCGGCCCTGCGAGAGCCATCGGGTGGAACTTCGCGATGCCACCGGGCGTTCGCATCCCGTAATGGCGGATGTCGGGTGCCGCAACACGGTGTTCGGCGCGGAAGCGCAGGAGGCGAGCGCACATCTCGACCTTTGGCGCGCGGCCGGGATTCGTCACTTTCGCCTGGAATTCGTGCATGAATCCGCCAGGCAGGTTCGGGACGTATCGCGGCTGTTTCACCAGACACTCAGGGGCGAAATCGCCCCAGGCCGCCTGAATCGTGAGTTAAAGGATATCGCGCCCGAAGGTACTACGCAGGGCAGCCTTTTTGTGCCGTCGAACTACCTGTCGCTGCCCATTATTCAGTGAGTACCAGTGGTTCTATTAGACCCTTCTTTTTTCGAAATCCTTTAAATTTGAAGTAGAGTGCGGTTAGAATGATGGGTTGATGCCAGCACACGAGTGCGGACCGAAATGTGATTGCCGCAAGGACCTGGAGGCTGCTTTAGCCGGGCTCGAAAGCTCGACGAGGCTGCTGTCGGCCTTTCTTTTCGCCGGACCAATCGACCTGATCGACAAGCATTACGCCACCGTCAGGTTCGCCGAGGCGAAATTGAAGGGTGCCTTGCACGCGTACAAAGAACACCTCATTGAAGGGTGATCTCGTGCGGGAATCCGTTTTCTAAATCTCCGGCTTCGCCCATGATCGGCGGTACGAGTGGATCGCATCCGATCGCACCGCCTCCAGCGGCTCGGGCGCGAGCTTCCATCTCCCGAGGCGGATTATCTGGCAGACTGCGGGCGTCATTTCCCGCGGCAATCGAATGACTTCACGCATGAAGAACGCCCATGCGCCCGATTCCGGATGCAGCGCGCTTGCCGCCTGGATCTCTGCGTACCCGGGCCGCTTATCGCCGGGTACAAATGTCCGGCGCTGCTGGTCGTCGTTCTGGATCGCAATCTTTTTCCCACCGTGCATCCAAATCTCGTTGCGGTCGAAACTCAGGACCGCAGTTAGATCTTCAGGCACGGAATGAACATTTTCAAGCTCTGATCGGCAAAGAAGTACTATGCCTGGTACCACGCAGCGTGTGTTGCGGGCACTGATCGCGGGTATCTCTTCCCACGGAATTCCCAGCCGCATCATGCAAAAATAACGAACATATGACACTCGTCCGCGCAACGCTCGCCGGCACGCTGGTCGCCGCAGCCATCTTCGCGCAAACCGCGCAGAACCGCAGCGAACTCAAAACCACGCCCGGTTTCGATCTCTCGGCCATCGATAAGGCGGCCGATCCCTGCGTCGATTTTTACCAGTACGCCTGCGGCACCTGGCTCAAGAACAACCCGATTCCGCCCGATCAGTCGTCCTGGGGCAGGTTCAGCGAGCTGGCTGAACGCAATCGAACCATTCTCCGCCAGATCCTGGAAAAAGCCGAAAACGCGACCTCGCGGGACGCCGATACGCAGAAAATCGGCGATTACTACTACTCCTGCATGGATGAAAACGCGATCAACAAGAAGGGCATGCAACCGCTGCAGCCGGAACTCGATCGCATCCGGGCTGTGAAAAATGTACGAGATCTCACGGCGGAGGTCGCGCGCCTTCATCACGTGGGGATGGACGTAATGTTCAGCTTCTCCTCGGGCCAGGATTTCAAGAACTCGAGCATCGATATCGGCCAGGCGGACCAGGGCGGCATCGGGCTGCCGGAGAAGGATTTTTACTTCCGTACGGACGCCAAATCCGTCGAGACGCGCAAGCAGTACGTCGCGCATATCACGCGCATGCTGCAACTGCTCGGGACTTCCGCGGCCGACGCGGCCAGACAGGCCAACGCTATCATGGCTCTCGAGACCGCGCTGGCCAAAGTATCGCTCGACGTAACGGCGCGCCGCGACCCCGCTGCCGTCTACCACAAAATGAAGCTGGCGGATTTCGAAGCGCTCGACCCGGCGTTCGACTGGAATCTCTACTTCACCACGCTGAATACGCCGCACATGGACAGCCTCAATGTCGCCGTGCCCGATTTTTTCAAAGGCGAAGAACAGCTGCTGAAGAGCGAGTCCCTGGCCGACTGGAAGACCTATCTGACATATCACCTGGTCGACAGCCAGGCGCAGGTTCTCCCCACCAGATTCGAGGATGAGAACTTCGATTTCCATGGAAAATACCTGACCGGCGAGAAGGAACAGAAGGCGCGCTGGAAGCGCTGCGTGGCCTCGACGGACGGCGATCTTGGCGAAGCTCTGGGCAAAGCCTACGTGGAACAGACCTTCGGCAAGGAGGGCAAGCAGCGAACCCTCGAGATGGTCCATCAGATCGAAGGCGCCATGGCGCAGGACCTGAATCAGGTCACCTGGATGACGCCCGCCACGAAGAAACTGGCGCTGGTGAAACTGCACGCGGTCACCAATAAAATCGGCTACCCGGACAAGTGGCGCGATTATTCCGCGCTCATGATCGTACGCGGCGATGCGCTCGGCAATTCCCTGCGCGCCAACGAATTTGAAGTCAACCGGCAACTCCAGAAGATCGGCAAGCCCGTCGATCGCCTGGAGTGGGGCATGACGCCGCCCACGGTCAACGCGTATTACGACCCGATGATGAACAACATCAACTTCCCGGCCGGAATTCTGCAGCCGCCGTTCTACGACAGGCAGGCGAACGACGCACTGAACTACGGCGCGATCGGCGCGGTGATCGGCCACGAGTTGACGCACGGGTTCGACGACGAAGGCCGTCAGTTCGACGCTCAGGGCAATCTGGTCGACTGGTGGACCTCGGCGGATTCCAAGGCGTTCAATCAGCGCGAACAGTGCCTGGTCAACGAATACTCCAGCTTCGAAACCAGGACCGGCGTGCAGGTAAACGGCAAGCTCACCCTGGGCGAGAACACGGCGGATAACGGCGGACTGCGGCTGGCGTGGCTGGCGCTGATGAACGATCTCGCCGGCAAGACGCTTCCCGCGCTCGACGGATACAACGAAGCGCAGCAGTTCTATCTTGGCTTCGGCCAGATCTGGTGCGAAAACCAGACGCCGGAGGCGGAACGCCTGCAGGTGCAGACGGATCCCCACTCCCCGCCTCGCTACCGCGTGGACGGAACCGTATCGAACATGCCGGAGTTCCAGAAGGCCTTCAGCTGCAAGGAAGGACTGCCTATGGTGCGCGATGGAAAGGCCTGCCGGGTCTGGTGACCGTCAGGCTGATCTTCGCGGGTTCATCCTGGTCCTGTTGGTCGTCGGGCGGGGGTTCGTTGAGGTGGTAGTAATACGTCACCATGCCGGCCAGTACGACGACCACGATGAGAAACGAGCATAGCGTCAGCGTCAGACGGGTGACAGCCCCGTTGTGCTGGATCAGATTCGCAGTGATGGCGACGATCAGTCCCGAGGCCGCGACGCTCAGCCCGAGTTTCCACGGCCAGAACATCAGATCCAGATGATATTGGCCGCCCACTTGGCTCCAGAATGTAAAAACCGTCTGCATCGCAATCAGGAATTCGAGGATGAGAAAGGGGCGAAGCAGGCGCGGGCGCATGGGCGAAAGTTCCGGGCGGGTAAGGATTTTTGAACGAAAAGAATCCGCGAAGCGTATCTCTAATAGAATAGCCTCAGGAGTGCATGGCCGAAAACCCTTCCGGTAACCCCGCATTCTGGTCGCAGCTGGCGAGCGCAATCGGGCTCGCCCTCGATTCGCTCGTGGCCCATAAGCTTCGGACCTTCCTGACGCTGCTCGGCATCATGATCGGCGTCGCCAGCGTGATTCTGGTCGGCTCCGCCATCGACGGCCTGGGTATTTATGCCGAGCAAAGCACGGCGAAAGCGTTCGGCGGCGAGACATTCGTGCTTCAGCAGGTGACGAACGCCCGCTCGCGCCGTGAGTATTTCGACAAGCTCAAGCGCAACCGGGAGCTCAAGCTGGCCGACGAGCATTATCTGGAACAGACCGCCGGCGATGACGTTCTGTATAGCGCGTATGCGACGAACGTCGTGGATACCACGCGCGGCAATCTGACTTCGGGAGAAACGGCCATCATCGGCGGCGAAGCCGATCTGCCGGAAATCCGCGACATGAACATCGTCGATGGCCGATTCTTCACCAAAACCGAAGAACAGAGAGCCGCCTACGTTGCCGTTATTGGAGACGATTTAAAGAATAATCTCTTCCCCGACGGGTCATCCCCGGTAGGCCGGACGTTCAAGATTCAGGATCTGGATTTTACTGTAGTCGGCGTTCAGGAGCGCCTTGGCTCCGCCTTCGGACGCAGTCAGGACAACGCCTGCATCATCCCCATAACGATTTACACACAGTTGTTCGGGCCAGGCAGGAGCATGCCGATTTTTGGCCGTGCGCGGGCGTCGAGCGGCATCTCGCTCGATCGGGCGATCGATCTTACGCGGGTGGCGCTCCGCTCCCGGTTTCATCAGAAACCAGGCGAAGCGGACCGGTTCGATTTCATCACGCCGGACGCGATCCGCGGGTTCATCGACAGTCTGCTTTCGCTGGTGGCCGCGGTCGTCGTGCCGATCACCAGCATTTCCCTGGTCGTCGGCGGCATCGTCATCATGAACATCATGCTGGTAAGCGTGACCGAACGGACGCGCGAAATCGGCATACGGAAGGCGCTGGGCGCGCGCCAGTCGGACGTCATGCTGCAGGTGCTGATCGAGGCGATCGTTATGGCGTTCGCCGGCGGCGCAATCGGCGTCGGCATAGGTGCGATCGCGACCAGAATTTTGACCGCGGCTCTCGGCATTACCCTGCGCGTGACGCCCGCATATGTGCTTCTTTCCGTGTTCGTGTCCGGCGCGGTGGGAGTGATCAGCGGCTGGTACCCCGCGTCCAAGGCCGCAAAGCTTGATCCCATCGTAGCTTTGAGGGCGGAATGATGGAATTGAGGGCCGAATGAACATCTCGCCGCGGGAAAATCTTGCCATGGCGATGTCCGCCGTCTGGACGCACCGGTTCCGTTCCGGCCTGACCGTTCTCGGAATCGTGATCGGAATTACGACGGTAGTCGTGGTGGCCTCGTTGCTCACAGGGTTGCGCGCCGGTGTGGTCACGTTCTTCAACGAACTGGGTCCGGACAATATCTTCATATCGAAGAACACGAATCCGGGCGGACTCCAGGAACCGCCGAAAGAACGGAAGCGCCGGCCAATCCTTCCCGAATACGCGGATGTGATCCGCCGGTTCTCCAGCACAGTCGACGATGTGGCGACAGAACTGGTGGTGCCTCCGGTCTCCGGCGGGAATGTCATCACCGCCAAGGTTCCGGGAGCCGATACCGACCAGCTGTCGATCGTCGGCGCCTCGCCCAACGCCAATGAACTGACGCCGCGGTCCTTCTATCAGGGACGGTACTTTACCGAAGAGGAAAACGAACGGACGGCGAAGGTTGCGGTACTCGGTTACGATATCGCCCACACGCTCTTCCCCAACGGAGACGCGGTGGACCGGACATTCATCATGGACGGGGCCGAATATCGCATCGTGGGCGTTTACGACAAAGCGAAAGGCGGCTTTCTCGGTCAGAACGACGAGGACACGGAAGTAGACCTGCCTCTGAAGACCGCCGTTTCCCGCTATCCTCAGGCCGACCGCTACATGATCATCGCCA
>CAWBIS010000029.1:0-16056 GCA_963788485.1 Terriglobia bacterium | reverse complement strand
CGGGTATTTCGACTTCACGTATTCAGTCAACTGCTTGCCCGCGTCTTCCGCCGTCACGCCCTTGCGTTTGAGATCGAGCGAACGCGTCTGCAGGTCCATGAGAAATGCCCGTTCTTTTGCAATCAGGGAACCATCCCCCAGCTCCCCGTGATCGGGCACGATGAAGCGCGGCTTCAGGAGGGCGAGCTGATCCAGGATGGCGATCCAGTTTTTCGGACTGGTATCGTCGTTCGGCATATTCGGGACAATTTTGTCCTGCACGATATCGCCGGGTATGAGCACGCTGTCTTCCTTTACGAAAATCAATTCATCGCCGCGGGTGTGGGCCGTCCCCAGCCAGAAGAGGCGCGCGCTGACGCCGCCGAGATCGAGCGTCATCTCGCGATCGAACACGATATCCGGCGTACGCATTGTCACACCCTGCAGCAATTCCTTGCCCTGGCCAAAGCCGCTGAACATACGGATGAATTCGTCTTTCCGTTGTTCCAGTTCTTCCTGCTGGGCTTTGGGGCGAATAATAACCGTACTTGCGGGAAACGCCTGCTCGCCCATGGCGTGCTCGGGATGAAAATGCGTGGTGGTGAGGAAAAGCTTCCGATTACTCGAAAGCTTCGAGGCTTCACGGACAACAACGGCGCCGTTTCTGGCTCCGAGGCCGGTATCCACCACCAGCGTGGCGTTTTTGCCGATTACGATGGCGATATTCGGAAAGCCCATGATGGCGTAGACGTGTTGCGACACGCGCGTGGCGGAATTCTCGGGCAGCATCATCGAAGTCTGCGCCGCGGCGAGCCCGCAGGCAAGTGAAATGGCAACGAAGAGTTTTGTCGGCATGCTTTTCCTTACTCTAATCCGAAAGTTGCTACCCTCAGAGTAGATCGATGAAACTATTGCCGCTCGCGGCACTCTGCTGCGCCGCTGTTTCCGCCCAGACCTTTCATGGCGCGGCCGATCTGGATGCCGTCATCGACCAGGCGGTGCGGGAAGATAAAATTCCCGGCGCAGTATTGCTGGTCGGTCATCAGGGCAAAATCGTTTACCGCAAGGCCTACGGTTATCGCGCTCTCGCGCCTGCCAAAGAACCGATGACGGTGGATACGATTTTCGATATCGCTTCGCTCACCAAGATCGTAGCTACCACCAGCGGCCTGATGAAATTGCTTGAGCAGGGACGTATCCGGCTCGACGATCCGGTCACAAACTATCTGCCGGAATTTCAGGGCGGTAACAGCCCGATCACCATACGCGACCTGGCGACTCATTTTTCCGGCCTGAAGCCCGACCTCGACCTGGACCCGCCGTGGAGCGGTTACGAAACCGGGATTCGCAAAGCTCTGGTTGATAAACCCGCCAATCCGCCGGAAACGAAGTTCGTTTACAGCGACATCAATTTCATTCTGCTGGGCGAGATCGTGCATCGACTGAGCGGCCTTCCCGAAAACCAGTATGTGAAACGTATCCTTTTCGATCCTCTGGGCATGAAGGAAACAGGCTATCTGCCATCCCCCGCCCTCAAGCCGCGTATCGCGCCGACTGAGACGCTCAAGGACGGCGAAATACTGCGCGGCGTCGTCGACGACCCCACAGCGCGTTACATGGGCGGCGTGGCTGGTCACGCCGGGGTCTTCTCCACGGCGGACGATCTCGGTAAATTCTGCCAGATGATGCTGGACGGTGGCGACGAACTCTTCAGCCCTGCCACCATTGCCAAATTCACTTCGCCGCAAACACCGACTGGCGTTCCGGCCGCGGCCCAGTCGATTCTGCGCGGCGTCGGCTGGGACATCCAGTCGCCTTATTCAGGCGCGCGCGGAGAATTATTTCCGGTTGGCTCGTTTGGCCACACAGGATTTACCGGCACTTCGTTCTGGATCGATCCGGCATCCCAAACCTACGTTGTACTGTTGACGAATTCGATACACCCGCACCTGCGCAAGGCGATCACGCCGCTGCGCGGGAAGATCGCCACCATTGTGGCCGCCGGCGTGGGCTATGAACGGCCCGGGACCCGCGAAGTATATACGGGTCTTGACGTATTGGAACTGGATCATTTCTCGCCATTTCAGGGAAAACGTATCGGCCTCATCACGAATCAGACCGGGGTAGACCGGTTCGGAAAACGGAACATCGACGTGATGCGCGCGGCCGGGATCAAACTGGCAGCACTCTTCTCGCCAGAGCACGGCATTGCGGGCGCTGAAGACCGCGAAAATATCGGCGATGCCGTGGATGCCGCGAGCGGAATCAAAATCTGGAGCCTGTACGGAAAAACCCGGCGTCCAACGCCGGAAATGCTGCGCGGCGTCGATCTGCTGGTCTTCGATATTCAGGATATCGGCGCTCGTTTTTACACTTACGAATCCACGCTGATCTACGCCATGGAAGAGGCCGCGAAGGCTGGGCTGCCGTTTTATGTGCTGGACCGGCCGAACCCGATTACCGGCATTCACGTGGAAGGGCCGATGCTCGATCCGGATAAGTTATCGTTTACCGGTTCATTCCCATTGCCCTTGCGGCACGGGATGACCATGGGAGAACTGGCGCAACTGGCCAACGGCGAAAAGCGGCTTCACGCGGATCTGCATGTGATCGAAATGACCGGTTGGAGCCGGACGGACTGGTTCGACGAGACCGGGCTGCCGTGGGTAAATCCATCGCCGAACATCCGCAACCTGAATGAAGCCACGCTTTATCCCGGTATCGCCATGATCGAGTCGTCGACGAATTATTCGGTGGGGCGAGGAACCGATGCGCCTTTTGAGCAAATTGGAGCGGACTGGATCGATGGCCGTCAACTGACCCGATTCCTCGAGGCCCGCGCAATCCCGGGCGTACGTTTTTATCCGGTTCAGTTCACCCCGGCGTCATCCAATTTCAGTGGGAGGACGATTCAGGGGGTCCATTTCGATGTGACGGATCGCGACATATTCTCCTCGTCGACGCTCGGTCTGGAACTAGCGCGGGCGCTGGAGACGATCTATCCGCGGAAAATCGCGATTGAATCGAACAAAAACCTGATCGGCAATGGCGGCGTCATGCGCGCTTTGGAGACAGGAGGGGACCCGAAGCTCCCGGCTGATGCCGGTATTAGGGAATTTCTGGAGTTGCGCCAGAAATATCTGATATATCGTTAGGGTGGAGCACGTGATTAAAACCACGTTCACACCACCCGGCTCCACAATATTGCGAATTCGAACTAAGCGGCAGCGGTTGAGTGCGCCATCGGCTTTGTCGCAACTGTTTTGCTCTTGCTTCCCGGCGGACGTCCACGCTTTTTTGCCTCGGCCATCCACGCTGGCGGCCGTCCACGGCGACGTCCCCTGCCTCGAGCCAGTCTTTCAAGGCTCAATATCGCTTCTTCCAGTTGCTCACGTTCCTGGCGCAACTCCTCCAGAATTTTGGAAACGTCCATCTGAGACTCCTGCTTTTTGTTCCGGATTTAGATTTATCAGAGCGTCTTGGTTCCACATCCGGAACATTGACGCTTCAGACTCCATCCTACAGACTAAATTTTTACCTGGAAGAGGCTGACAAAGCAAGCGCTTTGTTCCGAATTTGGAACAGCTGATCGATTACTTCGTACCGGAACGGTACGTACTCGGAATATGCCCGCTTTCAGGGGCCACCCGCGAAATTCGGCTCCTCCAGTAAAAATAAAACGGTAATCCCATTAAAATCAAGACTATTCCAGCGATCGACTGGCGTGGACTGGTCCACAAAGTACTGATTTCGAGGATGGCGGCCCCGGTCAGGAAGAGAAGAGGGACGACGGGATAGCCGATAGTCCGGTAGGGTCGCGGCAGATCCGGCCGGGTTCGCCGCAGCACAAAAACAGATGCCGTCGCCATGGCGTAGAGAATCCAGCTTCCAAAGATGACAAAGTCGAAGAGCTCTTCGTATTTTCCGGACAGCACGAGCACGGACGACCATGCGCTGAGCATCAGAATCGACACGCCGGGAGTTCTGAACACCGGGTGTACCCGTGCCGCGGGACGAAAAAAAAGACCGTCGCGCGCCGCCGCATAGGGTACTCGCGCTCCCGTGAGAATGGAGCCGTTCAGGGCCGCGAAGATCGAGATCATTGCCGCCAGCGAGACCGCGCTCGCTCCGGTCGAGCCCGCGATTCGCTGCATCATTTCCGCCGCGACCAGCTTGTGCGCGCCCACCTCAGCCGGCGAAAGCACGCGGAAATAGGCCCAATTGGCGAGCATGTACGTCGCAATCACGCCGGCCGTGCCGGCAATCAGCGAGAGCGGCAGATTCCGCTGCGGATTCTTTACCTCCGACGCCACCATCCCCACGTTGTTCCAGCCGTCGTATGCCCACAGTGCGCCCGTCAGAGCCGCGATAAATCCGGCAAATGGGGCGGGGCTCAGCGGGGTCGCGGGCAATGGCGTCATGGGCGCGGCATGAGCATAGTGAATTCCAGCCAGGATCACGAACGCGATGAGTCCGATTTTGACCGCCGTCACCGCGACCTGGACGTCGCCGCCGATGCGCACCCCCACATAATTCACCCCACCCAGCCCCAGAATGAGAACCAGCGCGAACAATTGCCCATACTTGATCGGGAACGGGCCCAGAGTGAACCAGACCTGTTCGAATTGGGGAACGAAGTGGGCCGTATACTCGAAAAATGCGGTTGCGAGCGTTGCGATCGATCCGCTTTTAGCCACCCACATCTGGGTCCAGCTGTAGAGAAATCCCCAGAGCGGGCCGTAAGCCTCGGTCAGATAAACGTATTCGCCTCCCGCCCCGGGCATCGCAGCCGCCAGTTCCGCGTAGGTGAGCGCGCCCGCGAGCGACAGTATTCCGCCCACAATCCAGACCAGAAAAACCATCGGCACGGTACGTACATTGAGAATCATGGACTGCGGCACCCGGAAGATCCCGCTGCCGATCACGGTGCCGACGACGATCGCCAGCGCCGCCCAAATGCCGAGGTCCCGCTTCAGTTCGGTCATTCCGGCTGCCCCGCCAAACCCGCCAGATAACCGGTTCCAAAAGTGACCGCGCTGCCAATCAGTACCCACCAGGTAAAAGGAATGGTGGTGGCAAATTTGACGAAAAGCATCGCCATCGTTCCGGCGATCACACCGGCGATCGCGGCATTTTCACCGGGCCGTCTGGTCAGCACTCCCAGCAGAAACACTCCGAGGAGGATGCCGAGCGTCACCGATGCGATCGAGAGTCCCGATTCGAGCACGGAGCCCCAATCGCTTGCCACAACCGCGATCGCGGCCAGCACCCCGCCCCAGAAAATCGTAGAGACGCGCGAGACCATCAGGTAGTGCGCGGGAGTGTGCCGGGAGTGTGTGAGCGGTTCATAGAAATCGACCACAGTGGCTGAGGCGAGCGAGTTCAGCGCCGCTGAAAGATTCGCCATCGCCGCGGCAATAATAGCCGCCATGGCCAGACCCGCGATGCCCACCGGCAGCGAATTCCAGATAAACGACGGATAAAGCCGGTCGAGTTCCCCGCTCCCGAACTTCCGCCCGTTCGAATAAACCCACAGAAGAACGCCTATCGTCAGAAACAGCGAGAACTGGATGAAGATCACGCCCCAGCTGGCGAGCAGCGCCAGACGGCTCTCGCGCTCGGATTTTGCGCTGAGCAGCCGCTGCACCACAAGTTGGTCGGTTCCATGACTCGCCGTGGTGAGGAATGTTCCCCCGATGACTCCAGCCCAGAACGTGTAGGGCTGTGTCCACGACCAGTGGAAATCGAAGACGCGAAATTTTCCCGCTGGTCCGGCAATGTCGAGTACGTGCCGGAATCCGCCCGGTATTTTGCCCAGCAGCACGAGGAAGCTGACCGCTGCGCCAAACACATACATCGCCATCTGCACGACATCCGTCCAGATTACGGCTGTCATCCCGCCCTCGAAGGTGTAGAACAGAGTCAGCGCCACGATCGCCAGGATGGATGCGATGCTGCCCGTGCCGAGGATGATCGAAATCACGAGGGAAACGGCGAATACCCGCACGCCCTCGGCGAGAGACCGGGTGACGAGAAAAATCGTGGACGTAACTTTTCTGGCGCGACGTCCGAAGCGCCGCTCCATCAGCTCATAGGCGGTGAACATCTGCCCTTTGAAATACTGCGGCAGAAATATCGCGGAAATGACTATGCGCGCCAGCAAATAGCCCATAACCACCTGCAGAAAAACATAGCTGCCGGCGTAGGCGAGCGGCGGCGTGCCGATAATTGTGAGCGTGCTGGTCTCGGCGGAAACGATGGAAAGGGCAATGGCCCACCAGGGCGCCGTGCGGCCCCCGAGAAAGTAATCCTTGAGGGATCGTTGCCGGCTGCGAAAACGCGCGCCGAACCACGTGACCCCGGCAAGATAGGCGATAATAACGACGAGATCGAAGGGCCGCAACGTGACTGGGGCGATTGTAACAAGCGTGCGCGGATAAGGGTTGCGAAAGCTTGTTTTATGCATTATTCTCGAACAGACTTGCCGGTGCGGCCGATTCCGCCGGGAATCCCTGGCGCCGCGGCAGGCGTCGGGAACCCGCGGTCTATTACCGGAGTCAAACAGTTCCAGCAGCACCCGGATTGCTGGAGCGTTGACGGTTCGGTATACTCCGCAATGTCGACTTGTGCGGAATTTTACTTAATTTAGGAACCGGGAAAAACCTGGCGACCTGGAGCGGGAGGCAACGTAACGTGTTTGATCGTTTGTCGAAAATATTGTTTGTCGGGCTGCTGGCGGTGAGTGTTGTCCCGGCCAGCGCATGGGCACAGGCGCCGGCCGCGGCGAAGAAAGGGCCTCAGGTCAAGGATCAGGGCGAATACGACATCGCGCAGGCGGCGGCCAAGGAAACCGATCCGCTGAAGAAGCTCGACCTGCTGCACCAGTGGGAACAGAAGTACCCCGACTCCGATTTCAAGGGCACGCGGGACCTGCAGATTGCTCAGGCGGAAAGCCAGATCGCCGCGAAGGCGCTGCAGCCGAACGCCTCGCCTGCCGATATCGCAGCCGCGCAGAAGGCGGCACAGGACCTCGCCGACAATCTCGGTAAGTATATGGCGCCCGAGAACAAGCCGGCCGCTGCCACGGATGCGCAGTGGACGCAGGCGAAATCCCAGATCGAACAACAGGCGCACGCGGCTCTCGCCGCAGTGTATGTCGCGAATAAGGACGACGCCAAAGCCGAGGCTGAATACAGGAAAATCCTGGCGATGGATCCGAATTCGGCCGCGACCGCCTATCAACTTGGAATCCTGATCTACAAATCCAAGAATGTCGCGCGTTTCCCCGAAGCGTTCTTCTGGATTGCCCGCTCGATAGAGATCACCGGCCCCGAGGCTCTGACCGCGTCGGGCAAGGCGGCGGCGGATAAATATCTGCAACAGGCGTACGCGGGTTACCATGGCGACGCCACCGGTCTGGACGATTTGAAGAAGGTTGCCATGACCGCGACCGCTCTGCCGCCGGATCTGAAGATCAAGAGCATCCAGGAGATCGAGACCGAGAAAGCCGGCGATGCGGCGGCATTCTCAGCCGCGCACCCCGATATCGCTCTGTGGCGGCAGATCCGCGATGCGCTGAAAGCGGACGGCGGGGACGCTTATTTCACCCAGGTGAAGGGATCCGAGATTCCGCCGCAGGACGGCGCATTCAAGATGTTCACCGGCAAGGTGATCTCGCAGCCGACGCCGAAAGAAGTGCTTCTGAATCTTGACAACCCGGCGGGCGACGTGACGCTCCGATTCCCGGATGCGCTGAAAGGGACGCCGCTCGATCCCGGCACCGAGGTGAAGTTCAAAGGCGTGGTCGAGGAATTCACCAAGGAGCCGTACAATCTCGTTCTGAGCGTCGATAAGGACGATGTCGAGGGCATTCCCGCGAGTGCGTTTGTCGGCGCCACGACGAAACGTCGCCCGGCAGGGAAAAAGAAGTAAAGGACCGGGACAGATCTTCGGCAGGGTCGGCGTCTTCGCGGCGCCGGAGTTACAATTGGGTTGTATGCCTCTGTACGAATATAAGTGTGGTACCTGCGGTAAGACCTTTGAAGTGATTCAAAAGTTCGCCGACGCGCCACTGACGATTCATCCGGAGTGCGGCGGCGAAGTGGTTCGGCTGTTGTCTGCTCCGGCTTTTCATCTCAAGGGCACCGGCTGGTACGCGACCGATTACGCGAAGAAGAGCAACGGCGGTTCGGAATCAAAGTCCTCGGAGGCGAAAGCCAGGGACGGCACGAAAGCCAAAGATGACGCCAAAGACGGCTCGAAAGCAAAGGACGACGTAAAGCCGGCAGCCGCCGAGACCAAGCCGGCGGAAACCAAACCCTCAACGGCCGCTTGAGTTGCCGGCTGCCCATCTTAGATAGCGAATGCAGGCGGCACGGTTGCTCCAGACGAACCTGCAAAAGACCTGGGCAGTAATGCCGGCGGCGTCAATCCCCGACCACGTCTCAATGCGCCAGCGCAGATAAGGGCTGCTCCAGGGACGCAGGCGGTATCCCCGGCTTAACTTCCAGAGCATCCGGATCATTATCGAAACTGTCGAACGGCTACGACGGGTTCCGGGCCGCCGCTTTTCCCTGGGCGTTTGTCGCGTAATAGCCGCTGCGGGTGCGTGCAACGGGGTTCCCGGGAGCCTTCACCGTCACCTTGATGGCCCGGAAGGTCCCATCGAGCGCTGTGTTCGAAGGCGTGTATCCGATCGTGTACTGGTTGCGGATATCGTAAGCCACCTGGTGGGCGATCTTCTCAACCTCGGAAACTTCCTTCGGATAGTACACCTGGCCTCCGGTACTGTCGACCAGCAGGGTCAAAGCCCTCTTCGCCTTATTCGCTTCGCGCTTCTCTTCGTCGCTCAGCAGCCCGATGGCATATATCAGCACGTCGTCCTGCTGCGCCAGACGCACCAGCGCCTCGAGTCCCATGTTGCTGGCGTTGTCGTTGCCGTCGGTCACCACCAGAATGACCTTTTTGTCGCGCTTGCCCTTGTCCTTCAGGTGGTCGATGGACATGCGGATGGCATCACGCATTGCCGTGCCCCCGCGGGAATCTATCTTTGTCAGACCCTGTTCCATCACCGAGATGTCGTTGGTGAAATCGGCGTCGAGATAGGCTTCGTCATTGAAATTCACGACGAACACCTCGTCCTGTTTGTTCGAATCCTTCACCAGCGTCAGGGCGGCCGATTCCACCCCGGCCCGTTTTTCGCGCATGCTGCCGCTGTTGTCGATGATCAGTCCCAGAGAGATCGGCACATCTTCGCGCTTGAAGAGCTTGATGGTCTGCTGAACGCCGTTTTCGAAAACCTGAAAATCGCTCTGTGGCAGAGTGGTCACGAGGCGCCCGCTTTTGTCCGTCACGGTGACGGGCAATTGCACAAGCCGCGATTCGGCCGAAAATACCGCGTCCCCGGCATCGGTCGATTCCTGCTTCGGCGCCTGCTGGCCGAAAGCCAGCATTGAGATGAATGTGATGGGTGCGAGGATTGCCCCCGCCAGTATTGTTTTCTTCAAAGCTTTATTGCGTGGGCGCATAGTACCCGGTTCTCCAGAATGCGTGCAGGGGAGGTAATCCCCTCGGTTGTACCAGTTTGACACTAACCTTCCGGTACTTTCCGTCACGTATCGAATTACTCGGGCTGTAGCCAAGGACATACTGATTGCGCAGTTCAATTCCAATTTTAGCCGCCACATCCGGAAGCTCATTCAGATTCTCGACGACGAAGTGCCGGCCGCCGGTCGGCTCGGAAATATCGGTCAGAAGTCCCGGTCCCGCCAGTTCTTCGGGCGAGCGCCCCCGGTTCTGCACCGGCTCATAGATTCCGATGGCATAGATCTGGACGTCCGACTCCTTCACCAGGTTCTTCACATCGCTTTCCGTATACCGGCTGCTGTTGTCGCCGCCGTCCGAGATCACGACCAGAGCCTTGCGCGGATTGTTCGCCTTCTTCATCGTATGCAAAGCGAGCAGCACGCCGTCGAGCAGGGCGGTGCGCCCTTTCGACTGGGTGAATGTCAGCCGGTTCTGGATTTCCTCGAGATTGTGAGTCATCGGCGTGACCAACTCCGGCCGGTCGCTGAATTCGACAAGGAACGCCTCGTCTTCCGGGTTGGCGGTCTTGAAAAACTCCGTCACCGCCTGGCGGGATTTCTCCAGTTTCGGACCCATGCTGCCACTGGTGTCGAATACGATTCCGATCGAGAGCGGCGCGTCCTCGCTGCCAAAGGACACAATTTTCTGCTCCAGCTTGTCCTCGAAGATCTTGAACGCATCCTGATCGAGTCCTGTGACGAACCGGTTCAGGGGATCGGTTACGGTAACCGGAACCAGAACCACATTGGTATCGATCCGGATATTCGCGCGCGGCAGGGGAGCGGCAGTGTCGCCGGGTTTCGCCCGCGGCGTGATATGGACCGGGTCGTCCTCCGTGGAACCGCCCGCGAATGCCATCCCCGCAGTCAACGCTGCGGCCAGCAGGAACGAAATCGGAACGCGGCGGGATCGCATCTGGTGCTTCCCTTTCTGCCGTGAGTCTAACATATGGAGCCTGTGGTAAGATCGCGTGTGCATCGGAAAATCCTGGGCGTTATCCCGGCCCGGTACGCCTCGTCCCGTTTCCCCGGCAAACCCCTTGCCAACCTCGACTCCCGCACGATGCTGGAGCATGTCTACGAACGAGCCTCGATGGCGCGCTACATGGGTCCGCTGGTCATCGCTACCGACGACGAACGAATCTACGAAGCCGCCCGCGCTTTCGGCGCCCGCGTCAAGATGACCCGCAGCGATCATTTGTCCGGCACGGATCGCGCCGCCGAAGTGGCCTCGGCGTTCGAAGATGTCGAGCTTGTCGTGAATATCCAGGGCGACGAGCCCCTCATCGACCCGCAGGCGATCGACGCCGCCATACTGCCGCTGCTCGAGGAATCCGCCATTCCGATGGGCACGCTGAAGAAGCGCATTGAAGATCCGCGCGAAATCTCCGATCCCAATGTGGTCAAGGTGGTGACGGATCGTTTCGAGAACGCGATCTATTTTTCTCGTTCGACTATCCCTCACGTGCGTCCTCATGCGGGCCCGGCTGCCGCTCCCCACGCGGGTCCGGCGCATTACAAACATATCGGCCTTTACGTCTACCGGCGCAGTTTCCTCCTGAAATATTCCGACCTGCCCGTCGGACCGCTGGAGCGGGCCGAACGCCTCGAGCAGCTCAGAGCCCTCGAGAATGGCTTCAAAATCCGGGTCGTCGAAACCGACTACGAGTCGTTCGGCATCGATACGCCGGGCGATCTGGAGCGCGTCCGGTTGCTGATCGACAACGCGAGCGCGGCCGTGCGGAAGGAGAGCCTGACGGGCGCAAATATCGCGAATGGCTAAATTCATTTTCGTGACCGGCGGTGTGGTTTCCTCTCTTGGCAAAGGCATCGCGGCCGCGTCGATCGGTTGCCTGCTCGAAAGCCGCGGCCTCACTGTTTCCCTCAGAAAATTCGACCCCTATCTGAACGTCGATCCAGGTACCATGAGCCCGTTTCAGCACGGCGAGGTCTTCGTCACCGACGACGGTGCCGAGACGGACCTCGATCTCGGCCATTACGAGCGATTCACCCATTCGCAACTCACTCGGGCCAACAATCTCACCAGCGGACGCATTTACGAACAGATCATCCAGCGCGAGCGGCGCGGCGACTATCTCGGCAAAACCGTCCAGGTCATTCCGCACGTCACCAACGAGATCAAGGCGGCCATCAAGAAGCTTTCGGACGAAGTGGACGTGGTGATCAGCGAAATCGGGGGCACCGTCGGCGACATCGAATCGCTGCCGTTTCTCGAGGCCATCCGCCAGGTCCGGCATGAGGTCGGCCGCGAGAACTGTATCTTCGTCCACGTGACCCTGGTACCCTGGATCAACGCGGCCCAGGAATTAAAGACCAAGCCAACGCAGCATAGCGTGAAAGAATTGCGCGCCATCGGTATCCAGCCGGATATTCTGATCTGCCGCGCCGAACGTTTCCTGCCCGGCGAGATGAAAGACAAGATCGCGCTGTTCTGCGATGTGGATCCCGAGGCCGTGATCACCGCGCGCGACGTCGGCAGCGTGTATGAAGTGCCACTGACTTTCGCGGAAGAGAAAGTGGACGAAATCATCCTGCGTCATCTTCGCCTCGATTGTTCGCGCCCGCGCGACCTCGAACGCTGGACGGCCATGCTTCACCGGCTGCAGAACCCGAAGGATGCCATCGACATTGCGCTGGTGGGCAAGTATGTCGAATACGAAGATTCTTACAAGAGCCTGAAGGAAGCGCTGCTGCACGGCGGTATCGCGCATAACGTGAAGGTAAATATCCACTGGATCGAGGCAGAGAGCTTCGAAAAGGGACGACTCGAACGCGAACTGGAAAATTACGACGGTATTCTCGTTCCCGGCGGCTTCGGCAAGCGTGGCATCGAAGGCATGATCAACACGATTGAGTATGCCCGCACCCGAAAAGTGCCCTATTTCGGCATCTGCCTCGGCATGCAGACCATGGTGATCGAATATGCGCGCAACGTCTGCGGTCTCAGCGAAGCCAACTCGACCGAATTCAATCCGGTGACTCCGCAGCGCGTGATCTACAAACTGCGGGAGCTGAAAGGGATCGACGCGCTGGGGGGCACGATGCGTCTCGGCGCCTGGCCCTGTATCCTCAAACCCGGCAGCTTCGCTTACAAAGCGTATGGCGCCGCGGCGATCAGCGAACGCCACCGGCATCGGTTCGAATTCAACCGGGAGTTCGAAGAGACGCTCACATCGCACGGTCTCAAAATTACGGGCGAGACCCCGGACGGCACCTACGTGGAGATCTGCGAGATCGAGGACCATCCCTGGTATCTCGGCTGCCAGTTCCATCCCGAGTTCAAGTCAAAGCCCCTCGAACCGCACCCGTTGTTCAGCTCTTTCATCGGGGCCGCGTGCCGTTTCCGCGCCCACCGCATGGCGGTCCGGGAGGCGCCGTTGCTCCCCGAGCCCGTATACGCGCCTGCGGGCGAAGCCTGATGCCGGTCCAGTTCCGCGATTTTCAAAATCCAACGCGGCTTGTTCTGATCGCCGGACCCTGCGTGATCGAGAGCGAAGAGCACGTCAACCGCATGGCCGATGCGATTGGCGCTATCGCCTCCGCGGCAGGGTTTCCCTGGGTTTTTAAAGCGTCGTTCGATAAGGCAAACCGTACAAGTCTGAAAGGCTACCGGGGTCCGGGATTAAACGAAGGACTGCGCATTCTCGCCGGACTGAAGCAACGCGGTTTTTCGGTCCTGACCGATATCCACGAGCCGGCGCAGGCCGCCGCCGCCGCGGAGGCGGCCGACATTCTTCAGATCCCGGCTTTCCTCTGCCGCCAGACGGATCTGCTGCTGGAAGCCGGCCGTACGGGCAGAATCGTGAACGTCAAGAAAGGCCAGTTCGTCGGGCCCCACGATATTCACCACGCCGCGGAGAAAGTGGCTTCGACCGGCAACCGGCAAGTGGTTTTGACCGAGCGCGGATCGTCGTTTGGTTACAACAACCTGGTAGTCGATATGCGCGGGTTGAAAATCATGGCCGAAGCCGGTTTTCCGGTGGTTTTCGACGCCACCCACAGCGTCCAGCTTCCGAGCGGCGCGGGCGGTGTATCCGGAGGACAACCGCAGTTCATCGAGCCTTTGGCGGCGGCGGCGGTAGCCGTGGGAGTTGCGGGCGTTTTCGTGGAAGTGCACGATCAGCCGGAAAAGGCGCTTTCGGACGGGCCGAACGCTCTGCGGCTGGGATTACTGCCGGGATTTCTGCGCAAGCTGCGGCTGATCGACGAAGCCCGGCGTCTGGCCGACTCATCCTCCACGCCGGAGACGGCGCACTCGTCATAAACTTAGAGACACCATGTTCCTGGTTCCAATTCGCAATCGCCGGCGCCGCAATGCCGGTTTCTCCCTGATCGAGCTGCTGATCGTCATCGCTATCATCCTGATCATTCTGGCGGTGGCGCTGCCCAAACTCACCAGCGCCCGGCGGTACGCGCAGGAAATGGCTGCCACCAAGGCAATCACCACCATTCACACGGCCGAAACCCAGTATTATTCGCAGTACGGCCAGTATGCGACGACGCTGGCGCAGCTGGGCCCTCCGGCCAGCGGCGCGCCTGGCCCGAACGGCGCCGAACTGATCGACCGGGATCTCGCCAGCGGCGAGAAGGGAAACTTCAAGTTTGTCCTGCAGCAGACGCCCACCGGGTATGCCCTGGCTGTCACTCCGACGGCTTTCGGCACCTCCGGCACGCACACCTATTTTTCGGATCAGAGCATGTCGATCCACGTGCATAACGGGCAGGAACCAGCGACCGTCAACGATCCGTTGCTTGGCGAAAACCAGCAGCAACAGCAGAAACCACAGTCGGCTGCGCCGGCGCAGTAAAACAGAACAGCCCCGGTGTTTCCGCTCCTACGGGTCAGGCCTTCAAATCGGCCTTCGTGCGCAGGTAATCGAGCACGTGCGCGCGAGAAAGAACCCCCGCCAGCCGGCCGTTCGACATGACCGGAAGCTGATTCAGATCCTCGCGGCCCATGATTTCCAGTACGTTTTTCAGCGGCGTATCGGGCGGGACCGTGTGGAGTTCGTCCAGCGGACGCATAATGTCGACCAGGGTCGTATACGGCCAGCGCGCCCGGTCGATTGCCTTCACCTCATGCGGCGTGACCAGCCCTGCCACCGCGCCGTTCTGCGTCACCACGAAGCACCTCTTGCCCGTGCGCAGCAGTTCCTCGTCGACGAAATGCTGGATGTTCAGATTCCCGTCGAGCGCCGGACATTCGTCCGTCATCAGATCTCCCGCCGTCGCGCCCGCGAGCGCGTGTTCGAGTCCGATCCGCTGCGAACTTTCGCCCGCCGCCTGCAACAGGAACCAGCCGATGAACGAGATCCACAAGCCGCCAAAACCAGCCCCGCCGGCGAATTGCAGGATACCCCAGACGATGAACAGGCCGCCCACAAACTGCCCCGTTTTCGCGGCCATGCGGGTCGAGCGCTCGGCATCGCCCGTTTTCCACCAGAGGATGGCGCGCAGAATGCGGCCGCCGTCCAGCGGATATCCGGGAACCATATTGAAAACGGCCAGGGCCAGATTGATATAACCGAGCCAGGAGATCATCGCGTTCAGCGGCGCGTTCGACACCAATCGCGCCGCGCCCACGCAAACCAGGCCGATGACCGCGCTGGTCAAAGGACCGGCGAATGCCATCCAGAACTCGGTCCTGGCGCTCGCCGGTTCCTTCTCGATCTGTGAAACGCCTCCCAGCGCGAACAGAGTGATTTCCTTCACCGGGAGTCCGTGCGAACTGGCGAACAGCGAGTGCGCCAGTTCGTGGACCAGCAGCGAAACGAAGAACAGCAGACCGGTGACGATCGACATTGCCAGAATGACGCCATCGCCCCATTCCGGATTCTTCGTGTGGAATTGCGCGAAGAGCGAAGTGCCGATCAGCAGCGCGATCAGGAACCAGCTGTAGTGCAGCCCGATCTCGATCCCGAAGATTTTGCCGAGCCTGATCTGCGACCGCAAGTTCCTGTCAGTCCCAATTCATGATAATCTTTCCGGAACTCCCCGACTGCATCAAATCGAACGCAGCCTGAAAATCCGCGAACGCGAAATGGTGCGTGATTACAGGGCTGATATCGAGACCGGATTCCAGCATGACCGTCATCTTGTACCAGGTTTCGTACATTTCACGGCCGTAGATGCCCTGGATGGTGAGCATATTGAAGATCACCAGATTCCAGTCGATCGCGATTTCGTTCGGCGGGATGCCCAGCATCGCGATCCTTCCCCCATGCGCCATGTTTGCGAGCATTTCGCGAAATGCCGGCGCGCTGCCGGACATTTCGAGCCCCACGTCGAAGCCTTCGGTCATCCCGAGTTCCTTTTGCACATCGCGCAGACTGCGCGTGCGTGGATCGAGCGCAAGCGTGACTCCGACTTTCCGTGCGAGGTCCAGCCGGTAAGGATTCAGATCCGTGATCACGACGTTACGGGCGCCCGCATGCTTCGCCACGGCGGCGGCCATGATGCCGAGCAATACATC
>CAWBIS010000028.1:0-3984 GCA_963788485.1 Terriglobia bacterium | reverse complement strand
TCATATTCTTCCGCATCGAGGCCCAGATGCGGTCGCGAATGATCGTCATCATGTCGCGGTATTCGATGACATCGGCCTCATCGCAAATACGGCCATGGCCGGGAATCACCAAGGTGCCGCCTTCTTCGTGGTGCGCCGGAATGGTGAGATCGAGGATATGATTCAAGCCGTCGAGAACGCCCTGGATGCCGCCGCCGTTCTGGAGATCGATGGGCGGATAACCCGTGGTCATGAAGATATCGCCGGTACTCACGACGTCGGAGCGGCGAAAGTAGACCAGGCTGTCGCCATCTGTAACGGCCGACGGCTGATGCAGGATCTGCAGGGATTCGCCGTTGCAATAAAGCTCCTTGGGATCGTCGAAAAAGGTGTCTGTGGGCCAGGCCAGCGAGGGCCGGGCAGGTTTGCCGTTGATGGACGCGCTCATGCGGTCGAGGATCGCCTCATTGCCGAGAATTTGAATGGAATTTGACGCGCTCGCACCCGGCGTGTTCACGATATTGACCACCGTGGAGGTCCCGCCTTCTTTCGAGAACGCCTCATTGCCGCCCGTGTGGTCCAGGTGAATCGAGGTGTTGATGACGTAGCGCAGCGGTTTCTTCGACAGCTTCCGAATCTCGGCGATCACCTGATCGCTCATCCGGGCCGTGCCGGTATCCACTACTAAAACGCCCTGTTCGCCCATTTGGACGGTGATATTGGCGCCGGCGCCCGCCACCATATATATGTTGCCCTGCACAGGCAGGACCTCAATCTGAGCCGGGGCCGGACCCGCGGTGCACAGGAGGCCGAAACAAGCCATCCAAGCGATCTTCACGGCGACAGCATATCACTTGATTCTGCGAATGGCGGGCGTCGACGTGCCTTCCCAGCGGTACTCGAAGTGAGCGTCGGGGCGGACGTTGAGAATCAGGCGCGGGCGAAAACAGGCGACGCACTCGCCGGCGGCCGGATCGCGAACGCTGCGCCAGAGAGTGCCGTTGGATCCGGCTTCGAGTAACTCTGCCGCGAGCTTCTGAGAAGCGGTGTAACTGTGCGGATCCTGACTGCCGGCGCGGAGGTCGTGGAAATCGGCATTAAAGTCGGAAAGGTAGAGACGCATCTGAACGCTGGTTTCAAAGACTCCCACCTCGGCCAGTTCCTGCGTACGGTGGTACACGATTTCGGCGTGCGCGGTGGCAAGCTTACGCGCCGCGTACCATGCGCCCCGCGCGGCACTGTTGAACCTTCCACCTTCCGGCCGCGGATGGCAGAACGCAGCCATCACCACAGTGGCCTGGGGTCCGGTGACCCATTCGCTTTCGGGGAGGCGATGCAGGACACCCATTTCCTCGGAGATGCGGTCGTTGCTCCAGGACTCCAGTTCGAATATGTACGGTAAATCCGCGGGACTGGCGACCCGGTCGAGTATGCCCGTACTGGGATACCGGCTCGGGATCAGACGGCAGGTGTTTTTCCAGCGGATGCGCGAAGTTTCCGGAATCAATTCCAACCACCCCGGCGTCCATCAAGCAGCCGACGGACCTGGTAAAGACCGTCCATGCCGCCGGCGAGGATCAGGGCGAGCGGCGTTTGGCCCCCGAATAGCAGGTTAGTATTGGGCAGCTTGATCCAGCGGTCGGCAAGAGCGGGCTCGGGATAAAGAATATGAAGGTCTTTGTAGATACCGAGGACCAGCGAGATGCGCATCAGGGCGTCGAAGGACAGAGTTCCGATGTCGCCGGCTTTGTATTTGAAGAACGTGGATCCGGCGGGCCACCCGAGCAGGCCGCGCTGGTCCTCGTTCGACAGCTCCCAGGCGTTCGCAATGTTGAAGAACGTCCGGATCGCGGGGCCCGACATCTGTCGGCGGACCTTTGGATCGCGACGCCGGTCGGGAGCGACGGGGTTGAAATCGGAGCGGGCAAAAAGCTTCTCCATATCTGGAGTATACTCTCCAAATCTGGATTAACGCATGCCTGAAGCGCAAGCCGAAGTCAATCCCTGGCTCATTGCCTTTACGGTGATGCTGGCGACCTTCATGGAAGTGATCGATACTTCGATCGCCAGCGTGGCGCTGCCGCATATTGCGGGCAGCCTCTCCGCCACGGTGGACGAAGCTACCTGGGTGCTCACCAGCTATCTGGTGGCGAACGCCGTCATTCTGCCGGCCAGCGGATGGTTTGCGCTCAAATTCGGCCGCAAGAGGTTTCTGATTACGTGCATCGTGATCTTCACCATTTCGTCGTTCGCGTGCGGCGCCTCGACCAGCCTCGTCATGATTCTGATCGCGCGCGCGGTGCAGGGTGCGGGAGGCGGTGCGTTGCAGCCTTTATCCCAGGCGATTCTGCTCGAAAGCTTTCCACCACAGAAGCGCGGGCAGGCGATGGCAGTGTTCGCGCTGGGCGTGGTTGTGGCCCCGGTGATCGGTCCTACGCTGGGCGGCTGGCTGACGGATCAGTACTCGTGGCGATGGGCCTTTTACATCAATATCCCCATCGGGGTGCTTGCGATATTCATGCTGTCGAGATTTGTCACCGATCCACCTTACATCAGGGACGCCAAGCCTGGGGGAATCGACGGCATTGGGTTTGGCCTGCTGGGCATTTCCCTCGCCTGTCTGCAAATCACGCTGGACAAAGGTCAGGAAGCGGACTGGTTCGGCACCGTCTGGATTCGCTGGACGGCGTTCATTGTGGTCGCCACGCTCGCGGCATTTCTGGTGCGCGAACTGACGGCCAAAGCGCCCCTCGTGGATCTCAAGGTTTTCAAGGACCGCAACTTCGCGCTGGGCTGCGTCCTTATCGCCCTGTTTGGCGGCGTGATCTATGGGGTGGTCACACTGCTGCCTTTGTTCTATCAGACTTTGCTCGGCTATACCGCCGGAGCGGCGGGTTGGGCCGTCAGCCCGCGCGGGATCGGCGCAATCCTGGTAATGCCGGTCATCGGCGCTCTTACGGGCCGCCTGGATAACCGCTGGCTGATCGTCACGGGCTTCGTCGTATTCGGCTGGACCAGCATCTGGATGGCCCGGCTGACTCTCGATATCGGACCCTACTCTCTGCTGTGGCCGATTATCGTCAGCGGCATGGGAACAGGGATGGTGTTCGTTCCGCTGGCGACGATCACCATGGGCACGTTGAAGAACGAGCAGATCGGCAATGCCAGCGGCCTCTTCAACCTCATGCGTAACGTGGGTGGCGGTGTTGGCATTTCCATGGTCAATACGCTGGTGGCGCGGCATACGCAGATTCACCGGGCGGAACTGGCCCAGAATCTCGCGCCGCAGAATCCCGCGTTCCAGCAGACGTTCAATCAGATCCGCGGATTGATGGGACAGTTCGTGGGCCCTTCGTTTTCGGATCTGCGGGCGTATGGACTGATTCAGGGGACGCTCGACCAGCAATCCGCGGCTTATTCTTACGTCGACGTGTTCCGATACCTGGCGCTGGCGTGTTTCATTTGCGGCGGTGTGGTGCTGTTCATGAAGCGCGTCAAGGCCCGCAAAGGCGGGCCGGCCATGGCGCATTAAAATCGTGGAGTGGAACGAATGCACAAGATCACTCCGTTTCTCTGGTTCGATCATCAGGCTGAAGATGCCGCGCGATTCTATACTTCGATCTTTCCGAATTCGAAAATCACCGCGGTAGTTCCTTACGGCGAAGCTGGACCGGGCGCAAAAGGATCTGCGATGACTGTGACGTTCGAACTGGACGGGCAAAAACTAACGGCGCTGAACGGCGGCCCGCATCACCAGTTCAACGATGCCGTCTCATTTGCGATCGACTGCGAAAGCCAGCAGGAAGTCGATTATTACTGGGAAAAACTGACGTCGGGGGGTGGCCGGGAAGTGCAATGCGGCTGGCTCAAAGACAAGTATGGGCTGTCATGGCAAGTCGTCCCGAGAGCTTTGATTCAGTTGCTGCAGGATAAAGATGAGCAACGTTCACAGCGCGTCATGAAGGCTATGCTGCAAATGAAAAAGCTCGATCTCGCGCAATTGGA
>CAWBIS010000027.1:0-7845 GCA_963788485.1 Terriglobia bacterium | reverse complement strand
TGAGGGTTGCGGAATCGGCGAAGGCTGTTGTTTCCGGGCGTGGACTCATTTGAAGGAGGGCTCTTCCGGATGCGAAGTCTATCACGCTTACCGCTGGAACATCTGGTTCAGCGTCTTGACCAGGCCGGCATCGTTGGTCTTGTAACCCGGCAGTTGCGAAATGGCCGCCTGGAACTCCTCCCCTCGCATGATTGCGAGGACACGCTTCATGGCTTCCTGCTCGAGGAATTGCTTGCGGCAAACGAAGAAGTAATCCTCGGTAACGAGGCGCACAAAATCGAGGTCGAACTGGCGAGCCGCGGCCTCGACGCCGAACGTCACATCGGCCATGCCGCTGGCTACGTATGCGGCTACGGCCGCGTGCGTAAATTCGACGTGCTCATAGCCGTTGATGGCCGACCCATCCAGCTTGTGCTGCGCCAGCAGCTGGTCGAACAGGAACCGGGTGCCGGATTCGGGATCGCGATTCACAAATCGAACGGAGCGATTGAGCAATTGACCGAGCGAGACGATGCCGAATGGATTTCCACGCTTGACCATGAGCCCCATTTCGCGAGTGACGAAGCTGATTACGCGATGCGAGCCAGGCGCGAGCAAGCCTTTTGAAGCCGCGATGCTTCCCTTGCGCAACTCGCCCTGGGGAAGATGCATGCCCGCCAGATCGCATCCACCGTGCGCGAGGGATACGAGGGAATTCTGGTTACCGACGTAGCGGAGGTCGACCTCCAGTCCTTCCTCGCACGAGAGGAGCTCCCGGAGTTTCGAGACGGCGAATCCGTGGCTCGCATGCACGCGGATAATCGCCGGGCCGCGGGGGAGCAGCTGGTTGATCTCGGTTTCGAGCTCCTGGGAAAGATTCTGGAGCTGCGGTCCGAGCCTGGCCTGAAGGCGCTGGCCCGCCCAGACGAGTTTGTCGCCGAACGGCGTCAGGCTGGTGCCGCTTCCCTGCTTCCGTTCGAGCAGCGGCACCTCAAAGAAGGCCGACCATTTCTCGATCAGATTCCACGCGTGCCGGTAGGACAAATTCGCCTTGCTCGCGGCGCGGCTGATCTTACCGGTGACCCGGATTTCGTTGAGGAGGTCGAGCATGATCAGCGTCGAGGCCGGATCGCCCTCGCGCTTGAAACGCCATACCGGCTCGATTTGAATTCGGATCAAATCAAGCCTCGACTGACATATGCAAATGACTTCATATTTTTCAAAAGCGGAATAGGAACAAAATATCATATTCCACATTGCCTGCCTGACAGCTTATCCTCAATAATCAGGCTCTACTTCCGCGCTCGAAACTCTCTCGAAGAATATGAACCGTTCTGCATATATGATCTTTTCGACTCCACTGCTGCTGGCAGGGTTGGCTTTCGCCCAGGCAAGCCCCACGGGAACCATTGCGGGCACTGTGAAGGACCCCTCCCAGGCAATGATCGCCGGGGCCCAGGTAACTTTTACCAACCGGCAAACCAACGCCGTCATCACGGCAGTGACGGACGCTCAGGGCGATTACTCCCTCTCTTCAGTTCCGCCAGGCGCCTATGTCGGCGCGGCGATGGCTGCCGGTTTCCAGGCGAGCGCAAGTCCCGAGCTCAAAGTTACCGCGGGTGAAACGGTGCAGTTCGATTTTGCCCTGACAATTTCCGGCACCGCTTCGAGCGTGACCGTTTCGGCGGGCACGGTGGAGAACGCCTATCGCGTGGACAACGTGGCGCCGGGCGGCCCGTTGGGCGATTTGCCGATTCTTGACCTTCCTTACTCGATCAATGTAATTTCGCGCCAGCTGATCGACGACACGCAATCGCGAAACTTCAAAGAAGCCGCCAAATACCTGCCTCTCGTTTCATTCCAGGAGATGCAGGGACCCGAGGTGCTGCGTCCCGAAACGCGCGGCATGCAGGGCAGCAATATGCAGAACGATCTAAAGGACGGCCTGGGAATCGCGGTGACGACACCCTCGGCCCTGGAAGAGTATGAACAGGTCGAGGTGGTGAACGGACTGGGCGGCCCGCTGTATGGACCGGCGAATCCGTCGGGCATGTTCAACTTCATCACCAAGCGGCCGACCGAGGAACGGACGGGTGAACTCGAACTGGACTATGAGGGCAAGACGGTCGGCACCGCCCATACCGATCTGGGCGGACGTTTCGGCAGGAATAAAATGTTCGGCTACCGCACCAATCTGCTGGTGGGCGACGGCAACGGCTATGTGACACACAGCCAGCTGCGGCGGCAGTTGCTGGCCTTCGCGGGCGACATCCGGCTTACGCCGCATACGGTGATCGAGGGCAATTTCAGCTACTACAACGTGTGGCAGCACGGCTATCCCGGCTGGTTCGCTTACTCACCCTCGACCACGCCTTCGAAGAGCATCCTGATTCCGCAGCAGGCGCCGAATCCCACGCTGCAGGGCTACGGCCAATCGTTCTCGGGCGTGAATCTGACGTCGTGGATCGGCGAAGTGCGGCTGAAACACGATTTCAACGACAACTGGCATCTGGTAGTCGGGGCTCTGAACCAGCTTTCCAACCGCGATATCAATACGGCAGTGAATCAGTTTATCGACGACAAGGGCGATTACAAGACTTACATGGCCAACGCGTTTTCCTCGCTGGCTCCACGCTTCCATGTGGACAGCGATCTCTTATACATCACCGGCCGCTTCCATACGTGGAATATTCGCCACGAAGTTGTCATCGGAAGCAACGGTTACCGGTTCGCATCCTACTCGCCCGTGACCAGCCCGAGCAAGACGGCTCTCTGCACGTCCGACGGCGTTTGCGAAGCCAATGTCGATGACCCGCAAGTCGATGTCATACCGCCGGGAGGGATTTTCTCTTATGCGCAGACCAGTCCTTCGACCGGCATCTACGGATCCAGCATCATCCGGCAGCAGGGCTTCAGTCTCGGCGACACCGTTTCCTTCACGCCGAAGTGGTTCCTGAGACTGGCTGCGAGCCAGGACTGGACCTGGACCGACAGCTACACCGACACCGCTGCCACCGGTTATCAGAGGACCTGGACACCCACCGGGTATGTCAGCCAGGGCGTCAGTCCCAACGCCAGCCTTGGTTTCAAGCCGCGCGCGGACATGACGATTTACGCCAGCTTCGCCGACAGCATTCAGGCGCCGGATGTGGCGGGGGCCAGCACCAGCAGCCTGATCGATACCAACGCCAACCAGGCGCTCCCGGCGTATCGCAGCAAGGAAGGCGAAGTCGGTTACAAGCTGAGAATCCGCAGGATCAATTTCTCGACGGCCATCTTCCGCCTCGACCGGCCGTTCGCTAACTATGCGACCGGGGTGACGAGCCCGATTTGCGGCTCCCTTTCCGGAACCTCGGGTTGCGAAACATACGAGATCACGGGCGACCAGAGGAACTACGGCGCTGAAGCGATGCTTTCGGGCCGGGTCTTCGAGAGGCTCATGGTTACGGGCGGCATCGAGGTGCTGAATCCCAAGCTGGTGAATACGGGCATCGCAGCCACCAACGACAGGAATTTTGTCGGCATTCCGGATTACAAAACCAACGTGCTCGCCGAATATCATCTGCCCGTTCTGGTGGGCACATTTTTCACGTTCGACTGGCAACATGTGGGACGCCGCGCGATCGACGACATCAACAGCGAATATACGCCGCAGTACAATCTTTTCGATTTTGGCCTTCGCTACAGCACCAAAATCGCGGGCAGATTGACCACGTGGCGGGTCACGGCGAACAATGCGACCAATGTGCACTACTGGTCGACACTGGGGCCGGGCAGCATCACGGGGCAGAGCACCGGAAGCTATCTCGCGCATCTGGGAGAGCCGCTGCTGATTACCGCATCGATGCGATTCGATTTTTAAAGAAAAACCGCCTATGACTTCGACATTTCGGCTGCGACGTTCAAGCGGATTGCCAATCCGCCGCAGGCTGACAGCCTGCCCTGCAGTTCTCGCGTTGGTATTGGCGGCGACAGCGAGCGCCCAGACGGAGAAATGCGTGCCGCCAACCAATCAGCAATTAATCATCTACCGCGCCGGAAGTCTGACGCGCGCATTCAAGCCTCTGATCGAAGCCTTCACCTGCCAGACAGGGATTCAGGTGAAGGATATGCCGATGGGCAGCGTGGATGCCGGACGCCAGATCACGGCGGGAGGGCAGGCTTGCGATCTCTATGCGCCCGCCGATTACCTCGACATCGATTTGTTGATGAAACCCGCCGGTTACGCGAATTTCGATATCGTATTTGCTCACAGCCGGATGGTGCTGGCGTACTCGGAAAGTGGTCTGGCCGCGAAGAAATTGCCGCCCATCGTCGAACCTGGCAGCCCGCCGTTCCATCCGCCCGATTCGATTCCGAAAGCGGCGGCGAAATGGTACGAGATCCTCACCATGCCCGGGATCACGATCTCAGGCGGTAATCCGTTTCTCGATCCCGGAGCCTATCGAGGCCCGATGATCTTCCAACTGGCGGCGGAATTCTACAAAATCCCGATTCTCTATAACAACCTGCTTCAGCATGTCATTCTTCCAGGCCAGGCTGCGGGCGCCGTGATCGGCAAGCAATACGACTTTCAGCTGATCTACGAACACAACGCACGGGCGACGGCGGCTACCAATCCGGATTACCGCTATGTGGACCTGCCCGACGAGATCAATATGTCCGACCCGGCGAGAGACGCTTATTACCGGGAGCACGCCATTGTCGTACTGCCCGGACTCGGCACACCGCGCAGCGCTCGCACCGTAGCGATTCCAGGAGCGCACGTCGCATGGGGCATCACGCTGATGAACAATGCGCCGAACAAAGAGAACGCGATCAAATTCCTGCAGCTGTTGCTGAGTCCCGCGGGCGCGGCCTCGTTGAAAGAGCATGGCCCCGCGCCGATCTCTCCGGCTCTTGTGAGCCAGGCCGATTTCCGCAAACTGCCCGAATCCCTGCGGCCTCTGGTGAAGGCCGGCGGCGCGTCCGTGAAGTAACATGAACGTGAGTCCCGATCCGCATGCGCGATCCCTCCAGTGGAGCAGCAGACGACGTGCGGATGCGTGGGTTCACCGCGCGTCACACCGTTGACGCCGCGCTTCGCTGGCTGGATGCGCAACTGGCGCCTCTCGACGCTGAAGAAGTTCCGCTGCGGAGCGCCGCCGGGCGCGTCCTCGCGAGTTCGGCGGTCAGCGACGTCGATGTGCCGGGATTCGATCGGGCGACGATGGACGGCTACGCGGTATCGGCCAACAGCACCGAGGGAGCGAGCGCATATAACCGGCTGCCACTGAAGGTCGTCGGCGATTCGATGCCGGGGTGCCCGTTCGATCGTACGATTGTCGCCGGCGAAGCGGTTCGCGTGATGACCGGCGCACCCGTGCCACAAGGCGCCGATGCGGTTCTGCCCGCGGAATGGGTGGAAGCGGAGGCGCAGCGTATCAGCGCGCTGGCCGCCGTTTCGCCGGGCAAGAATGTGGGCAGGCGCGGCGAAGACATCGTCAGAGGCGCCACGTTGTTGCAGCCGGGACGCGTGCTGCGTCCGCAGGATCTGGGCGTACTCAGCTCGATCGGACAAGGCGCGGCGCAGGTGATTCGCAGACCGCGCGTACGTCTGGTGGTGACGGGTAACGAGTTGCTGCCTTCCGGTTCGCGACCCGAGGGCTTCCACATCGCCGACGCCAATGGGCCGATGCTGGCGGCGCTGATCGAGCGCGATGGCGGCGTGGTCGATTTTCCGGGCCTCGTGCGCGACGATAGTTATGCGATCCTCGGAGCTTTGCAGGCCGATGCGGATGTCGTCATCGTGAGCGGAGGTTCGAGTGTCGGCATCGAGGACCTCGCCCCGATGCTGGTCGCGGAACACGGCGAACTGGCAATACACGGAATCGCCATGCGCCCGAGCAGCCCGACCGGCCTGGGCCGCCTGGGCCGCCGGCTGGTTTTCCTGCTGCCAGGCAATCCGGTATCGAGCCTGTGCGCTTACGATTTTTTCGCCGGCCGCGCCATTCGCGCACTTGGCGGGCGGAGCAAGGAGTGGCCTTATCGCGCGGTGCGCGGCATATTGAATCGCAAGATCAGCTCACCCATCGGCCGGCTGGATTACGCCCGCGTCAAGATGCTGGACGGGATGGTGGAACCGCTCGCCATCGCCGGTGCATCACTTCTTTCCTCGACGACGCGGGCAGATGGCTTCGTCATCGTGGGCGACGACAGCGAAGGCTTTGCGGCGGGAGCGGAAGTGCAGGTCTGGCTCTATGGTTGAGCAGGAGCAGTTCCTCCAGGTGCTCGATCGCGACGAAGCGGAACGCCGGTTCCGCGCGGCGATCGACTCGACGCCTCGCGTCAGCGAGATTGTCCCGCTCGACGAAGCCCTCGGCCGCGTGCTGGCCGCGGACGTCGTGTCGCCGGTCGACGTGCCCTCCTTCGACCGGTCGAACGTGGATGGCTTCGCCGTGGTTGCCGAGGACACATTCGGCGCATCCGAGGAAGCGCCGCGCACGGTTCGGCTCGGCGCGGAGGAGATTCACACGGGAGTCGTACCCACAACCGTGATTCGTCCGGGCGAGGCGGTTTTGATCGCGACCGGCGGCATGGTCCCGCGGGGCGCGGATTCGGTGGTGATGGTGGAGCACGCGGAAGCGCGCGGCGGCGAACTGCGAATCGGCCGCGCCGTTACGGCGGGCAGCGGCGTATCCTTTGCTGGTACCGACATCACCTCGGGCGAGACGGTGCTGCGGCGTGGCGAACTGCTGACGAGCCGCGATACGGGCGTGCTGGCCGCGATCGGAGTCGCCACCGTGGAGGTCTGGCGGAAACCGATCGTGGCAATCCTTTCGACGGGCGACGAGATCATTGCGCCGGGCGAGCCGATGCGGCCGGGCAAGGTCTACGACTCGAACGGGCAGGTGCTCGCCGACGCCGTGCGCGAGCTGGGAGGCGAGCCGATGCGCCTGGGCATCACTCATGACGACCCTGCAGCTTTGCGCGAGCGACTGCGCCACGCCCTCAAATTCGCCGACATCGTGCTTCTATCGGGTGGAACCAGCAAGGGCGCGGGGGATGTGTCTTATCGGGTCGTCGCCGAGCTCGACGATCCCGGGATCGTGGCGCATGGCGTGGCTCTGAAGCCGGGTAAGCCGATCTGCCTCGCGGCCACGGCAGGGCGCCCGGTGGTCGTGCTGCCAGGCTTTCCGACTTCGGCGATATTCACGTTTCATGAATTCGTCGCGCCGGTCATTCGCCTGATGGCGGGCCGCGGCGCCGAAGAGCGCACAGTGGTTTCCGCGAGACTCGCGGTCAAGGTCAATAGCGAGATCGGCCGCACCGAGTATCTTCTGGTTGGCCTGGTGGAGATGCCGGAAAAGCAGGCCGGGATATCGCTCGCGGCGTATCCGATGGGACAAGGCTCCGGCAGCGTCACCACGTTCAGCCGCGCGGACGGCTTTGCCACTATTGGACGCCACCAGGAGATCGTCGACGCCGGCACCATCATCGACATCCAGCTGCTGGGGCGCGAACTGCAACTGGCCGACCTCGTGGTGATCGGCAGCCACTGCATCGGTCTGGATTACCTGCTGGGAGAACTCCAGCGGCAAGGCGTGCGATCGAAGTTTCTGGCAGTGGGCAGCTCCGGCGGTTTGTACGCTGTCATGCGCAGCGAATGCGATGTGGCGGGCGTCCATCTGCTGGATCCGATCACAGGCGAATACAATCGGCCGTTTCTTACGCCCGCGCTCGATCTCATCCCGGGCTATGGGCGATTGCAAGGGATTGTCTTTCGTCCGGGCGACGCGCGTTTCGAAGGGCGAGCCGCACGCGATGCTGTGGCGAGCGCGATTCAGGACCCCGCGTGCGTGATGGTCAATCGCAACAACGGGACGA
>CAWBIS010000026.1:0-4272 GCA_963788485.1 Terriglobia bacterium | reverse complement strand
CGCCAGGGCGAAGGCCCTGATTGCGAAATCGTTGATGGAAAGTTTCGAGGCAAGGGCGAGGTTTGCGCCTTCCCGCAGAGCCAGAAGCCGATCGAGATTCACGTCCGCGGAAACATAGAAATGCGGAATGGTTTGTTTGGCCTCGACCAGCCGGCGCGCGATGGTCCGGCGCATGGCATCGAGCGGAATCTCTTCGAACGGCGAATCCCTGTAAAGAGCTTTGATACTATCCGCGCCAGGAGTCTGGATCGGCACCGGAACAGAGGCCGCGGCTGCCTTAATATCAGTCGCGTGAATCCGGCCATGCGGGCCCGAGCCCTTGACGCGCGCCAGATCGATTCCACCTTCGACTGCCATGCGCCGTGCGAGGGGACTCACCGCCACGCCACTGGCCAGCTTTGCGGGACCGAACTGCCGTTCCGGCGTTTTCACTTCGTGGAAGGCTTCGAGCCGGAACGGCTGCCGAGCCGGCGACCGCGGTGGGACGGATGCGACGGGGCGGCTATCGTCGATAGAGCCGGCGATGACTGCCACGACCGCGCTGACGGGTGCGACTTCTCCCTGGCGGACTCGAATCTCCTTCAGGACACCGGCCGAAGTGGCAGGCACCTCCATCGACACTTTGTCGGTCTCGATTTCGAAAAGATTGTCGCCGGGCTGAATCGGGTCGCCGACAGATTTGAACCAGACGATGATCTTGCCTTCGGTGACCGTTTCTCCGAGCTGGGGCATCAGAACATCCATGTGCTTATGCCCCCATGGAACGATGGATGGATTCGACGATTCGCTCCACGCCGGGCATGGCGCGGTCTTCCAGAACGTCCGTCGCGGGAAGAGGAATATGGGGCGTGGTGATGCGTACGGGCGGCCCGTCGAGATCGTAAAAGGCTTCGTCGGCGATGATGGAAACCAGTTCGGCGCCCCAACCGCAGAGGCGGGGATTTTCTTCCACCGTAAAAACGCGATGAGTGCGGGCGACGGATCCGAGAATGGTCTCGGTATCGATCGGGACGAGGGACCGCACATCGACCACCTCGCAGTCGACGCCATACTCCGCCTTGAGCCGGTCCGCCGCCGAGATCGCGCGCGGAACCATCAGAGCCAGGGCGAGGATGGTGGCGTCCGTACCCGGACGCACGACTTTGGCCAGGCCCAACTCGTCCACAATCTCGCCATCCGGCACTTCGCCTTTGACCGCGTAGAGCGATTTGTGTTCGAGGAAGATGACGGGATCGGGGTCGCGAACGGAAGCGGCGAGTAAACCGATCACGTCGGCCGGGGTCGAGGGCGCAACGACCTTCAGGCCGGGAATCATCATGCACCAGTTTTCGACGCTCTGGCTGTGCTGCGCACCGAACCGCGAGCCGCCGCCATTGGCCGTGCGAACCACGAGCGGGCATTTGAGCTGGCCGTTTGTCATGTAACGGCTCTTGGCGAAGTGGTTGGCGAGGTAGTCGAAGCAGACTGCGATGAAATCGGAAAACATGATTTCGGCGATCGGCTTCAGTCCCGTCATGGCGGCGCCCATGGCCGCGCCGAGGATCGCCTGCTCCGAGATGGGCGTGTCGCGAACGCGCAGCGGACCGAACTTCTCGAAAAGGCCGACGGTGGCTTTAAAAACGCCTCCAGCTCTCGCGATATCTTCGCCGAGGAAAACGACGTCGGGGTCGCGCTCCATCTCCTGCGCGATGCCGCGGGCAACGGCGTCGCGATAGGTCAGTTCCGCCATGCCCACCCCCCGTCGGCATAGACATCGGTGCAGAGGAGGTCCGCGGGCGGCGGCGCCGCGGCCTTGCAGATTTCGGTGGCTTCGTCGACTCGCCGGCGCACGACATCCTCGATCTCGAGAAGCGCCGCTTCATCGATTCCGCATGCGAGCATGCGCTCGCGATAAATTCGTATCGGGTCGCGTTCCCCTTTCCAGAAATCCAGTTCGCCCGCCGGGCGGTATTTCGCCGGGTCGGCGCGGGAGTGGCCGCTGTAGCGGTAAGTCCGGCATTCGATCAGGGAGGGACCACCCCCGGATCGCGCCTTGTGGTATGCCGAGCACGCAGTGCGGTAAACCACATCAGCGTCCTGTCCATCTATAATGATCGACTCGAGCCCGTATGCCGAGGCGCGCCCGGCGGCGGGATCGGCAACGGCCGTCACATCGCCGATCGGCGTGTACTCCATATACAGGTTGTTTTCGCAGACGAAGACCACCGGCAGTTTCCAGATCGCGGCTAAGTTCAGACCTTCGTGGAACGCGCCGATGTTGGTGGTGCCATCGCCGAAGAAACATACAGAGATATCCGTGTCGCCTTTGTACTGAGCACGCCATGCCGCGCCGCACGCGATCGGGATGTGCGCACCGACAATGGCGTAGGAACCCATCACGCCGTGCTGGACGGAGGTAAGGTGCATCGAGCCGCCTTTGCCGCGCAGCAAGCCGTTGTCGCGCCCCATCAGTTCGCCGAGCACTTTTTCCATCGGCACCCCGCGGGCGAGCGTGTGAGCATGGCCGCGATAGGTGCAGAAGGTCAGATCGCCCGGTTCCATAGCGGCGGCGAAACCCGCGGCGACCGCTTCCTGGCCGAGCGAGAGATGGCTGGTGCCCTTGACCAGATTCTGCAGGAAAAGATCGTAGGCGCGTTGTTCGGACTCGCGCAGCTCGACCTGGATGCGGTACAGGCGCAGGCGCAGTTCGGTTGATATCTGGTCGATTGTGGATGCCGCCGAGGGTTTGCTTGCCATATCGCCTATTTCGGAATCCGAGGCACCACCAGATGAAAGAGCTTCAGGGATTGCCCGTCGCCGGCTTTGATCGTGGCAGTCTCGGAGGGTCCAAGATAGACGCCTGCGCCTCTCGGCACCTCGTAATCCTTGTTCTCAAGACGAATCGTGCCGTTGCCTTCCATCAGATAAATCAGCTGGTGTTTGTCCAAAGGCTCGGCGTCGAACTTTTCACCCGATTTGAGCCAGCGCAGCGTTCCCAGCACATTCTTTGCACCAACGAGAGCGTTGTTGAGAACCTCGGTCGCCTCGCCCTGCGGAGTGGGCACACGAGGGAGTTGGCTGGTATCGATAAAGGTAGTGGTTGTCGTCATGTCTATGTTTGCACCCAGACGCCGCCTTCGACCCGATTCCACACGAGGTCGGCCGGCGTGCCGTCGAGGATGGTGGTGACGAAGCGATTGGGCGCCTGAAACTCGAAGTAGAAAAGCGGCGAATCGGTGGCGCGCAGCCGGTGTTTGGCTTCCGCCGGAATGAACACCATGGTTCCGGGGCCGACCTTTTGCGTGCCTTCGGGCGTTTCGACAGTGCCGGTGCCCTCCATGATGAAGTAGAAGTGCTCGCAGTTCTCATGCAGATGGTAGGGCGACGACGCGCCATGCTTATAGCGCATGATCCCCGCGAGCATGTCGTCGATCTTCGTCAGTTCCTTGTTGACGAAGAATGTGCGCTCACGGCCGGGTACGGCCGAAACCAGCTTCGGCAGCGTGTCTTCGTGAAATATATAAGCCATTCATTCTCCTTTCGTGTGACGCAGGCTCAGGATCCGCGGAGGCAGATTGCCAATCTGCCCTACATAATACTAATGCGGCCGATAGGCGGTGCGCGCCACTTCGGCGAACGGAGCGGGCGCGACCGTGACGCGAATCTCGGCTTGCACGTGGCGCTCGACTGTGGGTTTGGTGGAGCCGCCGCCTTCCTCGCCCCAGATCAGCATGAGTTGCGTTCCCGGCCGGCTGTGTTCAACGTCGATCATCGCCAGCGAGATCATAGCCCGTTCGTTGTAGGTGTAGCCGGTATAGGTTGAGAGTCCGACCGTCTCGCTGCCCCGGAGGACTTTGTCGTAAGGCAGGGTCGCGTAGTTCGCGAGGGGCAAGTCGACGTATTTGACGATATCGCCGCCTTCATCGCACAGGGAGCCGAAGGCGCGTGCGAAATCGTCGCCGTTCCAGACCAGAGTTACCTTCCTGCGCTTCTCATGCCCGGCCATTTCTTCGAGGCCCGCTCGTCCCACAAAATCGTGGTCGAATTTGACGAACGCTCCATAGCCGAGATCCCAGGGCGTCAGGTAATAGTCGGCAATGTTATTCGAGTAAAAGCTGCCGCCGAGAGAAGCCATTGCTTCGTAGCTTTTCCCGGTGAGCCACTGCCGGTATCCGGCCATCCGATCGCCCGTGTAAATCGCCGGAAGGGGCGAAGGAATCCAGCCCGATTCAAGACAAGTGGTGGGATAGGTTCTTGCGCCCACCTGGCGAATGCCGAACTCCTGGCCGGCCT
>CAWBIS010000025.1:0-48958 GCA_963788485.1 Terriglobia bacterium | reverse complement strand
GTTTCCAAAAACTCAAAAACTCAAAAATCAAAAAACGAACGAAAGTAGTCGTCATGGTGCCGGCGGTGCGCGGCTTCAGCGTCCCCGCGTCGCGCCGGCGGAGCAGGTCGCGGCGCTTCGCCTCAGCTGTCCGCTTGCCGCCCGTCACGTAGGCGCGGCCATGGCGGCGGCCGTCCGGACTCTGGACTCGGGGATGAACAATACGTAACTGAACGAAAGGCGGCAAGGATCACGGGTTCCTCTGCTCTCCGGCCGCGAGAAGATGCCGTTTGAGATCACGCCCATTTATCTGCATCTGCGCTATGAAAATCCGGCCGGAGAACAGGCGGCGGACGAAGAACCGACGCGCGTAGCCGCGCAGCAATAGACAACCGGCGGCGAAGGGCCAGCGCCAGCGGTGAACGCTGCGGCTGAAATTCGGACGAATTATTACCCTTTGCTATCCTTAGGGGTGAATCCCCCGGTAACAGCCTTAATCTGAAGGAGAAACCCCTCATCCATGTCTGTCAAAGTAGGCATCAACGGATTTGGCCGCATCGGCCGCAACGTAGTGCGGGCCGCGCTCCACAATCCCGAGATTGAATTCGTGGCGGTGAACGATCTCACCGACACGAAGACCCTCGCTCACCTAACCAAGTACGATTCCGTCCTCGGGCCACTGGCCGAAGACGTTAAAATCGACGGGGACGCCATTGTCGTCGGCCCACGCAGGATAAAGGTTTTCGCGGTGAAAGATCCAGCCGAGTTGGACTGGAGTTCTCTCGGCGCGCAGGTCGTGATCGAATCGACCGGCCGCTTCACCGAGGCGAAAGACGCGGGCAAGCACCTGCGCGGAACGGTAAAGAAAGTCATCATCTCCGCCCCGGCGAAGAATGAAGATGTAACCATCGTTTTGGGCGTCAACGATGCGGCTTATAACCCGGCGAAGCACAACATCATCTCGAACGCATCCTGCACGACGAATTGCCTGGGACCGGTGGTGAAGGTGCTGCACGAGAAGTTCGGCATCATCAAAGGATCGATGACCACGATCCACAGCTATACCAACGATCAGAACGTTCTCGACTTCCCGCATAAGGATCTGCGCCGCGCCCGCGCCGCCGCACTCAACATGATTCCCACCACGACCGGCGCCGCCAAGGCTATCGGTCTGGTTATGCCGGAACTGAAAGGCCGTCTGGATGGCTATGCCATGCGCGTACCCACTCCTGACGTTTCGGTGGTGGATCTTGTCGTCGTGACCCAGAAGAAGACTTCCGACGCGGAAGTGAACGCCGCGCTGAAAGCGGCCGCCGAGGGCGAACTGAAAGGGATTCTCGCTTATACCGAAGATCCGGTCGTTTCCACGGACATGCTCCACAACCCCAACAGCTCGATCGTGGATGCCGGCATGACCAAGGTCATCGATGGCGATCTGGTCAAAGTGGTCGCCTGGTACGACAACGAGTGGGGTTACTCGTGCCGGGTCAACGACCTGGTCCTGTTCCTGGCAAACAAAGGACTTTAGATTTCCCAGATATCTTACAGCGGTAAAGGTTTGTAAAACGGATTGCGGGCTTCTGCGACAGTCGTAACCTAGGGTGATAGGAGCCTTACCCTTTACACCATGAAGAATACATTTCTGGCCATGTTGGCCCTTCTCACGATCGCATTTGTGGCGTCCGCTGCCGACGTTACCGGTAAATGGTCCGGTGAAATTACAACCGGCCGCGGTCCGCAGACCATCAACATCGAACTGAAGCAAGACGGCAGCAGCCTGACGGGCGCCATCACGGGCGGACGCGGCGGCGACCGTCCGATCGCGGATGGTAAAGTCGACGGCGATACCATCAGCTTCACCGTCTCAGCCCCGGGCCGCGACGGCACGCCGAACGTACAGAAGTATACCGGCAAAGTGAACGGTGACAGCATCGAGTTCACTCGTGACGGCGGCCGCGGTCCGGTCACTTTCACGGCGAAGAAGCAATAGCCGGGTTGAGTAAAGCTAAGTAAATCCGGGGAACCATCCAGCGCTCGTTCGTCATATAGTGAAGAAACTGATTCGCGGACGGAGTTGAAGGTTAGCCGTGTGGTGCGAATTAAAATTTCGAATTTCAGGGTAAAGGATTCGGGAATGCCTCGCACAATCGGCTTCTTATTCGTCGTCGCAGGATTGGCGTTTGCTGAAACGCAAAGCGGCGTCGTCCGCTCGGGCGGCGAGGCAATACCCGGCGCGGCGGTGACCGCGATATGCGGCGCCGACAAAATCACCACGGTAACGGATGATGCGGGGCGTTTCGATCTGGGTGGTCTACCGTCGACGCCCTGCAAGTTTTATATTTCGATGTTCGGGTTCGAGCCTGCGGAGCGCGATGTCACCGCTTCGTCCACAGCGCTCACGTTCGATCTCAATCTGCAGAAACGAGCCACGCTCGCCACAGAGCCTTCAGCGACACCTGCGGCAAAACCAGCGGAGACGACCGCCACCGCCGCCCCCACGACTCCAGGAGAAACTACTCCGCAAACACCGCGCCGCGGCCGGGGAGGTGCGGGCCGGGGTGGTTTCGCCGGCGGCCCCGGCCGGGGCGGTTTTGCCGGTGCGGGCGGCGCGGGTCAGGGCGGCACACAAAACAACGCCGCCAACCCCACCGGTGGACGCGGCTTCCAAAATCTCAGCCTCATTCAGAACGGCGATAATTCGCTCGAAGCGGGAGACGTCGTGCCCTCGCTCAACGGCGGTACTGACGATGCAGGGGGCGCCAATGCGGCGTTCCTCGTCAACGGCAGTCTCAGCGAGGGAGTGCAGGCGCAGGCGGGCGACAACATCGGCTTGGGCGGACCCGGATTCGGTCCGGGAGGATTCGGTGGACCCGGCGCCGCGGGCAATCTGTTTGCCGCCCAGAACGGTACCACGGACGGCGCTGCCAACATTGCGCAACTCGGCGGACCGGGTGGCGGCGGACCGGGCGGCGGTGGACCGGGCGGCGGTGGCGGATTCGGCGGCGGCGGAGGTGGTCGTGGAGGCGGAGGCGGGTTCGGCGGTGGAGGACGCGGCGGCGGCCGAGGCGGCCGTGGCGGCGGTCCCAATCGCAACTTCCAGTTTGGCAACCGCATCAACCGCGGACGCCGCAATCAATTCCAGGGCAGCGTTTTCTACACATTCGGCAACGACGTTCTGAACGCGCGGCCGTATTCCTTCACCTCGCCCACTACCTTGACGGGGCAGGAAGTGCCCAAGGCTGCCTACGCCGCGAACCGGTTTGGCTTCTCCGGGGGCGGTCCGCTGGTCATCCCGCATCTCTTCAGCGGAGACAAAACATTCTGGTTCGTGAACTACACCGGCAACCGCTCGAAGAACGGCTTCGACGACGTTTCCACGGTTCCGACCGCGGCCGAGAGGACCGGGGACTTTTCCGCGCTGAGCACCACGATCAACTATCCCGGCACGACCACTCCGTTCCCGAACAACACCATCCCGGCGAGCATGCTGAATTCGGCTTCGCTCGGGCTGCTCAATTACATTCCTCTGCCCAATGCGCCCGGCACACGAAACAACTTTCAGCTGATCGGAGCCAATCCGTCGAATAACGACAACCTGCAGACCCGCATCAACCAGACGATTACGGCCAAAGACGGATTGGATGTCAATCTCAATTATCAGCACCGCGATTCGGAAACCATTCAGCCCTTCGGGTTCGCCGATCCGACGCGAGGCTACGGATTGAGCAGCGCCTTGACCTACCGGCGAACCATCAGCCGGACGCTGATCAACAGCCTCGTGTGGAACTTCAGCCGCAATCTGAACTACACGCTATCCGCGTTTTCGGACGGCGCGAATATCGAAGGCGATCTGGGGATCATGGGAGTCTTCCCCACTCCCGCCCAATACGGCCCACCCACCATCCAGTTCACGAACTTCGGGACGCTCAGCGACACAACGCCTTCATCGTCGCGGCAGCAGACATCGTCCATCAACGAGCAGTTGATCCAGATCCACGGGAAACAAACCATCACTTACGGAGTCGGTTTCCAGCGGCGACAGAACAATACAACAGCCAACTCGAATGCGCGCGGCACATTCAACTTCACCGGGGTCGAAACGGGTTACGATTTTTCCGACTTCCTCCTCGGTCTTCCGTATCAAAGCTCGGAAGTGACGTATCTCAATAACAACGACGCCCGTTATCTGCGCGAGTCCGTCGTGAACGGGTTCGCCACCGACGATTACCGGCTGCTGCCCAACCTCACCATCAACGGCGGTCTGCGTTATGAGTTCTTCGCGCCCTATACCGAGAAATACAATCAGATGGCCGATCTGGACTTCGCACCCGGCTTCACCGCCGTGGCCCAGGTGCTGCCGGGACAAACGGGCCCGTACTCCGGAACTTTCCCGGACGGGTTCATCAAGCCCGATTACAAGATGTTCTCGCCCAGAATCGGCATCGCGTGGAAACCCTGGAAATCGAGGCAGTTCGTGGTTCGCAGCGGCTATGGGATCTATTACAACGGCAGCATCTACGGCACGCTGGCTTCGAGACTCGTGGGACAGCCGCCGTTTGCGACTACCACGCAGCTCTTCCAGAGCGCGACCACTCCGTTGTCTATCGAAAACGGATTTCCGCTGGAGACATCGGATCTGATCGCGAATACGTTCGTGGTGGATAAGAACTACCACCCCGGTTATTCGCAAAACTGGACGACTTCGATTCAGCAGACTTTCGGGAGATCCTACGTTTTTACGGTCACCTATAACGGCATCAAGGGGACGGATCTGGACGTTCTGCAATTGCCCAATCGCTCGCCGCTCGGAACCCCGCAATTATTGGTGCAGAGCAGTCTGGCCATTCCGAACGCGGGCGAATTCACCTACGATAATTCGATCGGCAACTCCAGCTACAATGCGCTGCAACTGCAGTTGCAGCGGCGCTTCTCGCGCAACGCCTCCTTCGCGATCCTCTATACGTACTCGAAAGCCATTGACGATTCGTCCACGTTAGGTGGAGGTCCAGTGCTGATCCCGAACGACATCAGCGCAGAGCGGGCTCTTTCGCCTTTCGATCAGCGCCACACGCTGCGCGTGAACTACAATTTTCAGTCGCCGATCGCCGCCACGCGCACTGGATACGCGGCGACTATGCTGCGGGGCTGGACCATTGGCGGCGTGCTGACTGCGACTTCCGGTACGCCATTCACGGCGACGATCAATGGCGACAGCTCGGGAACCGGCTATACCGGTGACGCCCGCGCCGAGGCGACCGGACTGCCGGTGACGGCGGGGTCGGGCTTCTTCAATACGGCGGCGTTCACGGTACCGGCCACGGGCACGTTCGGCGATGCCGGCCGCGACACCATACCCGGCATTCCCCAGTTCACGCTGACCGCTTCGTTCTTCCGTTCCTTCCGCATCGACGAAAAGCGGCGCATCGAGTTCCGGATCGACAGCACGAATCCCGTCAATCACGTCAACATCACGCAAATTAATACGACGGTCGGCTCCATACAATACGGATTGCCCACGAACGCGGGCGCGATGCGTTCCATGACCGCGACTGTGAGGCTGAGATTCTGATGAAACGTTTGATCTTCATTCCGCTTTTATTTACCGTCTTCGCCAGCGTCGAGGCGCAGGAGCCGGAGGCTACGTTTACTTCGAATTCGAACCTCGTGATTGTGGATGCGAACGTCCGCGACCGCTCCGGGAAAGTGGTTCCCGGTTTGACGAAAAACGATTTCACCATTCTTGAAGACGGCAAACCGCAAACGATCTCGGTCTTCGAATTCCAGAAGCTGGAAGGCGATGAGTTGCTACCGCCTGTGCCGGCGCAGAAGCCGGTCACACCCGCTGCCGGCGCCAAACCCGCGCCCGCGCCGAAGAAGACCGTAAGCGTGGGGCCGACGCCGACCGCGGCTGCGCCCATCATCCGCTATCAGGACCGGCGTCTGGTGGCGATGCTGTTCGATTACAGCACCATGCAGATTCCGGAGCAGAATCGCGTGCAGGAGGCGGCGCTCAAGTTCATTCGCGAGCAGATGAAGCCGGCGGATGTGGTCGCGATCTTATATGCGGGCACGGGGCCGCTGAAGATCGTGCAGGATTTTACGACCGATAAAGATCGCCTCGAAGAAGTTGTAAAAAGTTTCGCGATCGGTGCGGCCAGCGAATTGGCGGGAGTTGCCGGGAACGGTGGCGACAGCACAACGGGCGAAGATACCGGCACAGCCTTCAACGCCGACGAGACCGAGTTCAACATCTTCAACACCGACAAACAGCTGCTGACACTGGAAACGGCGGCGAAGATGCTGGCGGCTTTTCCCGAGAAAAAAGCCCTGCTCTATTTCTCCAGCGGGATTTCGAAATCCGGTTTCGACAATCAGGCATCGCTGCTGAAAGCGGTGAACGAGGCCAAGCGCGACAACGTGGCGTTTTATCCCATCGACGCCCGCGGACTGGTGGCGTCCGCGCCGGCCGGTGATGCGAGTGCGGCGGCATCCCGCGGGACCAGCGCCCTGACCGGCACCCAGATGCAGTCGCAGCGCGACAGCTTCAACGACTCGCAGGAAACGCTCTCCACGCTTGCGGTAGATACGGGCGGCAAGCTCTTCGTCGACGACAACGATCTGGCCCTTGGGATGGCGAAAGCACGCGACGACATCGCCAGCTACTACATCATTGGCTACTACAGCACCAACATCAAAATGGATGGGAAATACCGGCGCGTCGAGGTCAAGCTGGCCAAAGACATTCAGGCGAAGCTGGACTACCGCAGCGGTTATTTCGGCGCCAAGGAATTCAAAAAATTCACCGAGAGCGATAAGGAAGATCAGCTCCAGCAGGCTTTGATGCTGGGCGATCCGTTGACCGATCTTTCTCTGTCCGCCGAGCTCGATTATTTCCGGCTGGCGAAGGACCGCTATTTCGTGCCTTTCTCGGTCAAGATTCCCGGTGCGGAAATTGCGCTGGCCAAAAAGAAGGGCGCCGCGCAGACGGAATTCGATTTCATCGGCCAGGTGCGCGACGAGCATTCGAAACTGGTGGCCGTGGTGCGCGACGGCATCAAAATCAAACTGAGTGAGCAGACCGCGGCGCAGCTTGCGTCGGCGCCCATTGCGTATGACACCGGGTTCACGCTGCCGCCGGGAAAATACACATTCAAGTTCCTTGCGCGAGAGAACGAGACGGGCAAGATGGGTACGTACGAGACGACCTTCGTCATCCCCGACCTCGCGCCCATCCGGCCCGCGCTCAAGATCAGCTCCGTCGTGTGGAGTAATCAGCGCCAGGCTCTGAACGATTCGCTGGCTTCGGCAGACAACAAGAAGAAACTGGTCGAATCCGACCCGCTGGTGCAGGAAGGCCGGAAGATCATTCCCAGCATCACGCACGTGTTTCGCAAGGATCAGAACCTCTACGTGTATCTGGAGGTCTACGACCCCGGCCTGAGTGCGGACGGCAGCAAACCGAGTGTCGCGGCCACGCTTTCGTTTTATCGCGGGAAGACGAAGAGCTTCGAATCTCAGCCGGTGCGTCTGGATGCGTTCGCCGCCAAACGGGCGCAAACGCTGCCGATCGAGTTTCAGGCGCCGCTGGCGCAACTCGCTGCGGGCCGGTACACCTGCCAGGTGAATATCGTCGACGAGAACGGGCGTAAGTTCGGCTTCGCCCGCACGGAGATTGTGGTGCTGCCGAATCAAAAGCCGGCGGCGTAATCCACGGAATCGTGGATTTGCTGCAGGCTCCAGACCCTGATCGGATCGCGTTGTTTCGACGCTATCGCTTCAACCGCCGCTCGCGCGCCGCTCATCGTGGTGATGCAGGGGACGCGGTAGGTGACGGCGGCTCTTCGAATGGATTTTTCGTCTTCGAACGATAACGCTCCGGTCGTTGTATAAACCACCAACTGGATCGACCCGGCCTTGAGGAGATCGACCGCGTTCGGGCGCCCTTCGTTCACTTTGAAGACGACGCGGCACTTCAGTCCGGCGGCTTGCAGGAGGGCTGCGGTCCCGCGTGTCGCCACGAGTTCGAATCCCAGTTCGGCAAAGCGTTTGCCGATGGGCGCCACTTCCGGTTTATAGCGATCGTTCACGCTGATGAACACCGTGCCCTTCTGCGGCATCGGAGTACCCGCGCTCAACTGCGCCTTCGAGAAGGCTTCGCCGAAATTGGCGCCGACGCCCATGACTTCGCCGGTTGACCGCATTTCGGGTCCGAGCGCCGGATCCACGCCCGGGAACTTGTTGAACGGGAACACAGGCGATTTCACGAATACGAGGGGCACCGGCAGGCGGCCGCGATGCTCCGTCACCTCGTGCAGTTTTTTCCCGAGCATCAACTGCACGGCGAGTTTCGGCAGCGGGACGCCTGTGGCCTTGCTGACGTAAGGCACAGTGCGGGAAGCGCGCGGATTCACTTCGAGTACATACACGGTGCCGTCCTTGATCGCGTATTGCACGTTCATCAGGCCAATCACGTTCAGCGCACGCGCCAGCTTGACCGTGTATTCCTCGATCGTGCGGATCTCCGACTCGGGGATCGAGACCGGCGGGAGCACGCACGAACTGTCACCGGAATGGACACCGGCCTCTTCGATGTGCTCCATGATGCCGGCGATCAGGACATCTTTGCCATCGCAGAGCGCATCCACGTCGACTTCAACCGCATCTTCGAGAAACCGGTCGACCAGCACCGGGCGGTCCTGGGAAAAACTAACGGCTTCGCGCATATAACGGCGGACGCTGTCTTCGTCGTAAACGATCACCATGGCGCGCCCCCCCAGCACATAGCTGGGTCGCACCAGAACCGGGTAGCCGATGCGTTTCGCGATTTCGACAGCCTGATCGGCGCTGGTTGCCGTGCCATTTTCGGGCGAAGGGATGTTGAGGTCTTCGAGAAGTTTTCCGAAAAGTTTGCGGTCCTCGGCGAGATCGATGCTTTCGGGATCGGTGCCGATGATCGGTACGCCGAGTTTCTTGAGCGGGAGCGCGAGTGTCAGCGGTGTCTGCCCGCCGAACTGCACGATGACGCCGTCGGGCTTCTCGGTGTCGACGATGTTGAGAACGTTTTCAAGCGTGAGCGGCTCAAAGTACAGGCGATCGCTGGTGTCGTAATCGGTCGAAACGGTCTCGGGGTTGCAGTTGACCATGATCGATTCGACGTTCTCAGCCTGCAGCGCGAAAGAGGCGTGGCAGCAGCAGTAATCGAATTCAATGCCCTGGCCAATACGGTTCGGGCCGCTGCCGAGGATCATCACCTTTTTGCGCATACCGGGGTTGGCTTCGCAGGATGTTTCGTAGGTGGAGTACAGATACGGAGTGAAGCTTTCGAATTCCGCCGAACATGTATCCACGCGATTGAAAACCGCGCGCACGCCGAGTTCTTTGCGGCGATTGCGCACGGCGATTTCGGTCGTCTTCCAGGCGCCGGCCAGTTGCACGTCCGAAATGCCCAGACGCTTGGCCCGCATCAGGTCGGCGGCTTCCGCGTTTTCGAGATAGCCACCTTCGAGATTCCGCTCGAACTCGATCGTCTGGCGCAATTGTTCGAGGAACCACGGATCGATCGACGTCATCTCATGGATCTGCTCGACCGTGTAGCCGGAGCGCAGGGCGAATCGCAGATAACTGAGCCGATCGGGCGTCGGCGTGATGAGCTTTTGCGGGATGAGGTTGGCATCAAAGGTTTCGGAGCCGAATTTCTTCCCGGTCTCGAGGCTGCGGATGCCCTTCCCCAGCGCTTCCTTGAAGGTCCGTCCGATGGCCATGACTTCACCAACCGATTTCATCTGCGTTCCAAGCGTGGTGTCGACGCCCGGAAATTTCTCGAACGCCCACCTGGGGATTTTGCACACCACGTAATCGATAGTGGGTTCAAAAGAGGCGGGCGTCACCTTGGTAATGTCGTTGCGGATTTCGTCCAGCCGATAGCCGACCGCCAGCTTGGCCGCGATTTTCGCGATCGGGAATCCGGTGGCCTTCGAGGCCAGCGCCGAGCTGCGCGAAACCCTCGGGTTCATCTCGATGATGACCATGCGGCCATCTTTGGGGTTGATGGCGAATTGCACGTTGGATCCGCCGGTATCCACGCCGATCTCGCGCAGGCAGCGCAGGGCGCCATCGCGCATCATCTGGTATTCGCGGTCGGTGAGCGTCTGCGCGGGTGCCACCGTGATGGAATCGCCCGTATGCACGCCCATCGGATCGAAGTTCTCAATGGAGCAGATGATGATCACGTTGTCGGCGAGATCGCGCATCACTTCGAGCTCGAACTCTTTCCAGCCGAGCGCGCTTTCTTCGATCAGGACTTCGTGGACCGGCGAGAGATCGATGCCGCGTTCCAGAATCGTGACCAGGTCTTCGCGGTTGTAAGCGATGCCGCCGCCCGAACCGCCCATGGTGAAACTAGGGCGCAGGATCGCCGGATAACCGTGCTTCGCGGCGAAAGCCAGTCCGCCTTCCAGATCGGTAACGAGCTGCGAGCGCGGTGTTTCGAGTCCGATTTTGCGCATCGCGTCTTTGAAAAGAAGCCGGTCCTCGGCTTTCTTGATGGCGTCGATCTTCGCGCCGATCAGCTCAACGCCATATCGATCCAGGACGCCGGCCTCGGCCAGTTCGACGGACAGGTTCAGCGCGGTTTGTCCACCCACGGTCGAAAGCAGCGCGTCGGGGCGTTCGCGGGCGATGATCTCCTCGAGATACTGTCGGCTGAGCGGTTCGACGTAAGTGCGGTCGGCCAGTTCGGGGTCCGTCATGATGGTGGCCGGGTTCGAATTGACCAGGATCACTTCGTAGCCATCCCCGCGCAACGACTTCGCGGCCTGGGTGCCGGAATAGTCGAACTCGCAGGCCTGGCCAATAACAATTGGACCGGAACCGATGATCAGAATGCGGTGAAGGTCGTTTCTGCGCGGCATTCGTTTATTTGTTTTCCGCCATGAGCTCGACGAAATCGTTGAACAGGTAATGCGAATCGTGCGGACCGGGCGCCGCTTCCGGGTGGTATTGCACGCAGAAGACCGGTTCGCGGCGATGGCGGAAGCCTTCGAGCGTCTGGTCGTTCAGATTAATGTGGGTGAGATCGACATCGTTGGCGTTCAGCGAATCCGGATCCACCGCGAAGCCGTGGTTATGCGAAGTGATTTCGACGCGCTGCGTGATTTTGTTGATGACCGGATGGTTGGCGCCGCGATGGCCGAACTTCAGCTTGTAGGTTTTGCCGCCGAGCGCCAGTCCGAGAATCTGATGGCCGAGGCAGATGCCGAAGATCGGCGTTTTGCCGATCAACCGCCGCACGTTGTCGATCTGCGTGTGCAGGGGTTCGGGATCGCCCGGCCCGTTCGAAAGAAACACGCCATCGGGTTTGAGCGCGAGGACGTCCGCGGCGGAAGTGAGCGCCGGCACGACCGTCACATTGCAGCCCGCATGAACCAGACGACGCAGGATGTTCTGTTTGATGCCGAAATCGTAGGCGACGACGTTGAAGCGCGGTTCGACGGTGGAGGAAATAACTTCCGATGGCGAACATGGCTGGACGGTTTGGTTCCAGTGGTAGCTTTCGGGTGTAGAGACGCGGCTGGCGAGATCGAGCCCCGCCATCGAGGGGATGGATCGCGCCTTTTCGACCAGCTTCGCGCCATTCTTCTCCGTCGCGGAGAGAACGCCGCGCATCACGCCGCGGCTGCGCAGATGGCGGACCAGCGAGCGCGTGTCCAGATCCGAAACGACTGGAATATTGGATTTCGCGAGGAAGTCGCGGGCCTCTTCGTCGGAGCGCCAGTTGCTGGTAACGCTGGAAAATTCGCGCACCACCAGACCCTCGATGTAGGGCCTCGCAGCTTCGTTGTCGGAGACGCTGGTGCCGTAATTGCCAATCTGCGGGTTCGTGAGAATGACGATCTGGCCCGTGTACGAGGGGTCGGTGAAGATTTCCTGGTATCCGGTGATGGCGGTATTGAAGACAACTTCGCCGGAACGTTCGGCAGGCGCACCAAAACTCCTGCCCTCGAAGACCGTTCCGTCTTCCAGGGCGAGGATCGCAGAATCCAACAGCAGTTCCTCCTGAAGGTGGGGTAATTTCTATTGTAACGGACGGGTCTTGCGACCGGATCGGGTAGTGACTGAAAGGTGCGTTGAGACACTACCCCGCATCACGCCTCGCGCGCGCGAGCCCGTCGTCATTTTGTGCCGTTGGGGATCAACCGCGCAACCTTGAAATCTCCCGCGATCACCTGGAAGATCTGGTTCAGGCTGCTGGTCGGCCGGGCGGCGGCGACGCAGGCAGCATCGGCTCCGCTCGATGGATCGTCCGAAAAGTACGTTGTCGACGTGGAACCCGCCGGGTAGGTGGCCATTTGCAGCATCGTCTGGCACGGCGCGATCGCGGGGTTCGTGTCGCTCGCGCACCCGGAGGCCTCCGCGCCGAAGTTTACTGCATACACCGTGGTTCCCGCGGCCCACGCGGATTGAGCCGCCGCGATCGCCTGATGGCACTGCTGGAGCGTGGACTGCGGTGGGTACGCTCCCGTCGATGCGGTGGTCGACGCCCCTGTCATGGCGCCGCTGTTGCAGGTGCCCCCCGATGAAGAACTGCACGTGGCATCGGCGTCGCCATCGCTGAGCAGAATCATTACGTTCTTCGAATTCGGAAAGAGCTTTTGCTCCGCGACGAGATACGCCTGCGCCGCCGCGACGACCTGCGCATAGTAGGTGCCCTGGCCGCCGGGGGCCGTCATTGCGGCACAATTGGTTTTTCCCCCGACTGCTTCCACAATATTGGAACTGGAGTTCAACGTCGAAGTGGAGTCCGACGTGCGATAATCGCTCGAAAAATTCACGATCTGGTAGGTCGAGGTCGTGGGGAAGGGAGTGGCATAGGGCACGCTCCCCGGGCTCGTACCGCTGCAGTTATAGTCGTCCACAGCCGCGGTCGCCGGCACTGCGGGGAACGTCAGGAGGCTGACCCGATCCACCGAATTGGATACATTCGCGCCTCCTCCACTGGTGTTATTTGTGGTCCCGCCGCAGCTGGTCAGGTTCGAGGCGCAGGGCGAGAGGTTCTGCAGCAGGACCTTGATGCCAGACAGCGCACAACTGAGGGCCGTGGCTGTGCAATCCGGACTGTTTTGAGTATTGTTCATCGAATGCGTAGTGTCGAGGACCATCGCCACGTTGTAGGGGCTTGAGGATGAAGCCCGCATGGCCGCGGTGGCCGTGGCTGTGAGCGTCAGTGAGCCGAGGCCGAAGAATCTGGCGAACATGATTGGCACTTTTACCTGCTCCGCCACGGCAATCGCGTTGGTGCTGCCCGGGCCCACACACTGTATTCCCGCCGTAGCCATGGTGCTCGAACAATACAGCTTGGGGTTGTACCCGCTGACCAGCGAAACACCGGTGAGATTGCCGTCGGCGTTGTCGTCTCCGGATGCCCCGCTGTACGTTTGTACGGCAGTCGTGACGGTCGTCGTCGTGGCGCCAGGTTGGGCCATGGCCTCGGCGCCGGCCAGTACCGCCGCTTGTGCGGAGGCGTTGAGCTGATTCTGGTCGTGATAAACCACGCCGAAATCGACGATCAACGACGTTAGCCCGAAAACCACGGTCAACGATAACGTCACGAAAAGGAGGGACTGCCCGCGCCGGTTCCGGTTCATTGGATCAGCTCCGCGGTTTCCGTCCGCAGGGTACATGCGGGAATATTCATGCTGTAGATCGCCAGAGTGCAGGGATAAGTGACGGTCACGGAAGCAGTCGTGCCCTGCACCATATCGGACGCGCCGGATGTGCACGAACTCGAAGTAAACGAGTTCCCGTTAATCACGATGGTGTAGGAGAGATTGGCCGAGACCAGACTGGGAGACGCACTCTCGATAGCGGAAACGGCCGTGGCGCACGGATCCGCGGTCTGCCCGCGGCTCATGGCGAGAGCCTGAGCGCCGATGTTAACCCCATTCGTAAGCACCAGATCGTCGTGCATAGCCAAACCAAAAGACAACATGCCCGTGACCGTGAGGAACAGAATGGGCATCACCAGGCTGAACTCGATCAGCGACTGACCCCGCCTGCTGCCGGCGAGCCGCTCGCCTTTGGCGCTGCCGGTCATTTCAAGAGTTCGCGAACCAAAAAGTTTCATCTGTATCCTCCGCTCGGTGTTTGTATTTGTTGCCTTCTTCACCTCCATTAATGCAGCGTTGCCGGAAATCGCACAAGCCGCGGAGTTCCATCCCCGCGTTGGCCTCCGGATACCTTTACTTATCGGCAGATTGAAGCGCAGCGAACCGCTATTTGTATTGAAATAATGGGCTTGCGCGCAAACTGATGGGCGGCGCCGGGTTTCGGAAGCACGCGCCTCCGGGGGTACCCCGGTCTGACTGCATCCCGTTAGTTAGCGTTGGGACTGTTACCCATGGATCAGGCCGGGGATACCATGAGACCCATCGGAAGTCGATGCCGCGCTGAAAAGGATGTGCAGACCGGATCCCTCGGAGGCCGATTCGTCCGGCAAGTCCGCTTGGGACCCGCGACTTACGACCATAGGCTCGACCAAAGCCAGAAATCGGAGCACGTCCCAGATCTCGCCCTCCTCCGGCAGCGCCAGCGCAAAACGTTGGGAACGAAACCACAGCCGAGCGTCCCGTTCCGCCAGTTCCCAGACCACGAACGCGCAGTTCTCCACCAGTTCCTCGAACTGCCGCTGCCGGCCCGGCTCGATGCGCCGGTCGAAAAAAATCTCGACCACGCCCTGTTGATCGCGCGTGAACTCCCGCACCTGCAGGGCGCCGGCGTGCGCAGTGCTCTTCCAGTCCACATGACGGGCGCTGTCGTGCGCTTCGTACGGGCGCACGCGATAGAAATCGTGGCCATCGCCGCGCAGCTGCGTTTCGATTTCCCCGGTAATCGAATCCAGCAAATCCTCCATGCCCGCGCACGGTTCGAGCGCCGGATTAACGATGGTCTCGCGCCGTAACGCAACGCTCGTGCTCTTGCGCAGGAACCCGAAGGGAAATCTCGTGGAGATCGAGAAAAGATTCTCTTTGTGCCTGCCCCTGTAGGGAAATACCACAATCACCGGAACCTCGATCGTCGCTTTACCCGGAATCATTGCAAAGTAAACCGGCTGCGCCAGTATCGGTGGCGCATCCTGGGTCAAGTCGCGTTGTCCAGCGAGTTCTATCGAAAAGGACGGAGTCCACGACTTGAGGTTGCGCAGCCTCACGCGCGCCGCCGCGGGCATCCGCGCCGATACATGTTCCGGCAACAGCACTTCGAGTTCAAGGCCGGACAGCACCAGGCGGCTGATGAATCCCGAAACCAGCACCAGCGCCATCATGGCCGCGAAAACCAGAAACAGCAGGTTGTTGCCGGAAAGGAACGCGCCCAACCCGGTCAGCACCATGGCAAGCGAGTACAGCAATCCGCCGCGGGTGACGCGGGAACGCACGCGGCGCCGGATTATCGCGCGAATGCGGTCGAGTCTCAAACCCCAATTATCCTGCGCAAGCCCGAAGAAAATGTTTCGCTACGAATGAATACGAATAATAAACCTGTCCTGGTCGTGTCGATTCGCGTTCATCCGGCCGCCGCTCAAGCGACGCGCGGGTGGGGCGTCTGGTGCCACGCGAGGAAGCCTTGCGCCTGCTCCTTGCCCATGTACCGGGCCAGGATCTCCGGACTGGTGCGCGTGAGGTCCACCATGACGAAACCATCGAGCGTGTTGCCGAACTGCGGGTCCACGCTGAACGCAGGCAGTTTGCCCCCAAGCTTGACGTACTGTTTGACGAGAATCGGAATGCCCTTGCCGTCGGGTTCGAGGTCGGCGATGGGAGCAGAGAGATCATCCAGATCCGGCAGGAGCGAACAGAGCGCCCCCATCTCCCATTTCTGGACCAGTTTGCCGCGCAGGGGACGGCGCGCCTTCACCGCTCCGCGCCATTGCTCCGTCGCGCTCTGTTTCTCGAGGTACCGCGCGATCAGTTCTCGTGACGCGGGCGAATACTGATTGCTCACGCTGACCGCGCCGATCAGCATCGCATAATCGGGATGCCGCGCGACCCATGCGCCAATCCCTTTCCACAACAGCAGCAGCGGCGCGAACTGGCGCTGGTATTCGGCGCGGATAAACGAACGCCCCACCTCAAGCGCCGGGCCCAGTTGCCGCAGAAAACGGGCATTGAACTTGAACAACGATTCGGTGTAGAGCCCCTTCAATCCGAAACGCGCCACCAGCGCGGGTACATCGCCCAGCCGGTACGCACCCACGATTTCACGTTTTTCTTTGTTCCAGAGAAACAGGTGCTGGTAATGGGGATCGAACCGATCCAGATCCACCGGCTCGCCGGTTCCCTCGCCTGCCGCTCTGAACGTGATTTCACGTAGCCGTCCGATTTCGTGCAGCGCGAGCGGAATTCGCGGCGCATCGGCCAGATAGACGGCGAAGTCGCGCGCCTGTTCGAGCAAACATTCGGGCGGCAGGGCTGCAATCTCATTCACTAGCAATTCCCTGTCGATTTCAGCGGCGACCGGTCTCGCGCCGGAAGTTGCCAGTTCCATGACCGTCGAACCCCGGCGGGCGAGCAACTCCATGCGCAAGCGCAGGTATCGGGTGGCCTCGGCATCGTCGGGGATGGCTTCGATACGAGAGTGTTCAATCGTGCCGCCGATTCTGATCTCGACCGATTTTCCCCGCTTGTTCAGCATCTCGGCCGGCAGCGCCGCGGTGCGCAGCCGCGGGTGCACCATGCCCAGCATCTGGAACGGAATTCCGTTCGCTCCCCGTATCAGGATGGGCAGCGACTTCGCGCGCGTAATGCGAATCAAACGCGCGGCCGTCCGGTTCCATTCCGGATCGCAGATGGCGCGCTTCTTGAGATCGAAGTGCGAAACCTCGCCCGCCGGAAACACCAGCAGTAAACCGCCCGCGCGCAGATGCGCGATGGCTCGCTTCAATGCGCGGCCATTCGAGACCCGGCTCTCGGGCCGGTCGAAAGGATCGATGAAGAAGCAGATGGGCGCCAGTTCCGGCAATTCGCCCAGCAACTGGTTGGTCAGGATGCGCACGTCCGGCCGCGCCCGCGTCAGCAGATCGGCCAGCATCACCCCATCGAGGATTCCGAACGGATGATTGGAGAGTGCGACCACCGGACCCGTCGCGGGAATTTTTTCAAAATCGGCCGGCGTCACATTGGTGCGAACCTCGAGATCGTCGAGAAGTCGCCTCACAAAACCGTTTTCCGCGCGTGCCCGGGTGTACAACGCCTCCAGGCGATCGATTTGCAGAAAATGATTGACCGCGCTTGCCAGAGGGGCTGGCAGACGGTTGGATGGGAACGATTCGAATGCCATTCTTCAACTTATGGCCCGTTCGCTTACAGGCTGATGAAAGGAAGATGACCGTTCGACGATATGTTATGCCCGGTCGAAGAGGGTGCCGAATCCGGCAAGGCTGCCGCCGATTCCCAACAAGCGCACGCCCGCCCGCAGTGCATGCGGCACGCTCGACACGACGGGGATGCGGCAGCGCTTCTCAAGCGGCAGAATCATTTCATGAGTCGGGAGAGAACCGAACGCGATCAGCAGCGTATCCGCTTCGGGCCGGTCTTCACGAACTTTCACTGCGAACTCAATGGTTTCTTCGAACGTCAGCGCTTCCGTGACGGGCGCGCGTTCCTCGAATCGCTCCGTGCCCAATCCTCTTAAAATGACCACTTCAAATCCCGACTCATTCAGGAAGCCCTGCAGCCGTAAATTGATCTCCTCCGTGTAGGCCGTCGCCACCGCAACCCGGCGGGCGCGCAGAGTTCCAAGGCTGTCGGTCAGGGCGGTACTGGCGGTGATAAATGGGAGCCCAATGACCTTTTCGATTTCGGCCGAAAGGCTCGCGTTGAAAGCCGCCCCGCGATAAAAACTGAGCGAGGGCGGCGTCAGCACCAGGGCGTTTGCGCCACTCGCCGCAAGCTTCCGCGCCGCGGGAATGATGCGGTCGGCCAGACGGTCAAACTCTTCGGGTAGGCTCGAGCCCACCCCGACGCTCTCAGCCAGAAAACGAATTCCCGAGGGATACAGCCCGCGGGCGTCTGCCGGAACGGGAACGGCGCGCGAAAAAATCAGTCCGAGACAGGGTTCACGGCCCGCGGCCGCACCCGTTACTCCGGCGATCTGCAGGAATTGCCGGCGCGAATACTCAGCGTCCAAACCGATGCCAGGCGCCGTCGTTCAGGTACCGGCCACCAACCCCTACGTTCACGTAGGCGCCCCCGTAGTATGGATAGTAGCCGCCAGTGACGTAAGGATAAGCGCCGACATAGGGCGCCGGATAAGGCGGGTAGCCGTAGCCGTATCCATAGCCACCGTATCCATAGCCGCCGTATCCATACCCATATGGATAGCCATATCCGTATGCGTAATACGGGTCGTACCCGGGATATCCGTAATAGCCTCCAAAACCGAAGCCGATCCCAAATCCATAACCCCAGCCGCCATAACCGCCGCGATATCCACCGTAGCCGTAGCCCCCGCGATAGCCGCCGTAGCCCCCGCCGTAACCGCCCCGGTAACCGCCGCCGGCAAACCCGCCGATTCGCGCACCGCCACCGCCGCCAACCGCACGACCCCCGCCGCCTCCGCCGCCACCGTGACCACCGCCGCGAGCGAAGCACAAATTCGCCAGAGCCAGGAACGAAAGAATAAGGATGAACTTGCGCATGATGCTCTCAGCTTACCTCCGAATCGGGTCGACCGCTCAACCCGACTTTGAACTGTTCACGGCCTCTGCTCGCAGTTGATCTCCCAGGAGATGCCGAACTGATCGGTGAGCACGCCAAAGCCGGGCGCCCAGAAGGTCTTCTGAAATGGCATCTGCACCGTCCCGTTCTGCGCCAGCGCGGTGAAGATGCGTTCGCCGTCAACGGGGTCGTCAATGCCCAGGATCACATGAAATCCGCGCGGTTTTTCGTATTGCCCGGGAGGCACGTCGGACCCCGCAAGCATCGAATCGCCGGCCATTAGAGTCGCGTGCAGGATTTTACCGGCGAATCCTGGCGGCGCTTGCGCCGCCATGGGCGATTCGCCCCAGGTGAGCAGGGTTGCGATCCTGCCGCCGATACACTGTTCGTAGAATCGGAACGCAGCCTCGCACTGGCCGTTGAAACTGAGATGCGGAGTCAAGTTCATTGTGCGTTGCGGGCCCGCAAGCTCACAATCATACCGAGAAACGCGACCCCCGCTGTCGTCAGCGCCCAGACGCCCAGCAACCGGCGATCGATCAGGGTGCCCGCGAGGATCGGGGCCACAATCTGCGAAATGGATGTGATCGACTGCGTCAACCCCAGCACCACGCCTTGCTCGCGTCTGCCAGCCTGCTGCGTGATGAGCGACGTCACCGAGGGCCTCAGCACGCCGCTGTAGGAATTGACCGTACTCGCAAACAACAACTGCCCGACCGTGTGCGTCCACGCGAGCAATCCATACCCAACGGCGCTAACCCCGAAGCCCGTCCATACCAGCGTCCTCTCACCGAGCCACTTGACCAGCCTGCCGATCAACCCGCCCTGCAGAATGAGTCCTAGAAAGCCGACATATGCGAATACATAACCGACCTCCTTGGCGCCGAACGGATGCCCGTTCATTGTGTAGCGCCGCTGCGCATAGAGGGCAAACCCGGATATGAAAAGGGCGAACGAGAATGCGAAGAAGAAGAACTGCCACAGCAGCGCTCCCAGCTTCGGACGGGCGAAGTACGCGGCATAGGCTTTCCATTCAAAGACGCTGAGGCGCTTGCCGCCCGGGCCGCTTTCGCCCTCTTCGGCGCGCGGTTCCGCCTTTGGCAGCAGCGTCGCGGTGCAGACGATGCTCGATGCCGAGAGAAACGCGGCGGCGAAGATCGGATAAGCCAGCCCGAACTGGGCAAGATAGCCCGAAACGGCAGGGCCGATCAGAAAACCGATCCCAAAGGCAATCCCGATCACACCGAACGATTTGGCGCGGTTCTCGGGCTCGGTAACATCGGCGATATAGGCCTGGGCAAGAGAAAGGTTTCCCGCCGTCAAGCCGTCGATGACTCTCGCAAGGAAGACCATCCAGAGGGAGCCTGCGAACGCCAGGATCAGGAATCCGACCAGTGTTCCGAACTGGCTGACGATCAACAGCGGCCTGCGCCCCATATGGTCGGACATGCGTCCGAGGATCGGCCCCGCGATCAGCTGGCAGAGGGCGTAGGTCGAAATCAGAAGCCCCACAACCGTGGCGGAAGCGCCCAGGCGCTCCGCGTAGAACGGCAGTAAAGGGAGAATGATCGTCAGGCCAAGGATGTCAACCAGAACAATGAGGAAGATGGGAAGAAGGGGCGAACGCTTCAAAGCTCATGCTAACGCGCCCCCTCGATTCCTCAGGCCGCGGGCTTGTGTGCGCCCTGCCATTCTTTCCAGTCTTTCGTGGTCGCGGCCACCATGTTGGCAGCAGCTTTGTGCAGCCACTGGCGCGGGCGCTTGCTGAGGTCCGCAAGCAGGTCCTTCACCCGGGCGCTTCCGAGATGTATATTGGCAATCTCCCATCCCATCGCATGCAGCAGTTTCGTCTCGTCCTTCTCGCGCGGGATCTGCGCAAGGTCGATTTTGGAGCAATCCGGAGCGAGCCGGCGGATGATCCAGCGGCCTTGCAGATGGACGAATGGATCTTTCGAACGAACGGAACTGTCGAGAACTTTCTGATAGCGGATGGGCCGTGAATCGTCGCCGCGAGCCCAGTCCCACGCGGAAGTCGCCAGTGCTTTCGCCTCGCGGCAAACAGGGCCGCCTTCAAACTCGCCCACTGCGACAAAACGCTGCCGGCCGAGACTCCCCATTCCGGCAATGCGATGGGCGAACGTGTAACCCGCCGCTTTGCCCGGCATCAGTTTCGCGATCCCTCGGCGCGCGCCGCCCGGAATGCGCCCGTTGACCGCGGGCAGCGCGTGCAGTTTCTGCCAGAAGCCCACCGGATCGCGCAGACTGGGCTTCACCAACTGGAGCAACCATTCGTGCGCCACGCCGAGCACCCACGGACGGCCGCCGGCTTCGAGTCCCTCTTTATACCCGGCCACGATCTGACTACACGCATCTCGAGCGGGAATGATCAGTTGCCCGGTTTCAATCGCGATATGCGCGCTCGCGGCCAGGCGGACCAGGTCGATCGTGTATGGCATGGGGGTGACCTCGTCGAAATCGTTGATGCCCCAGACCAGGCGGCCCTCGATGTCGCGCCAGGTGCCGAAGTTCTCGACGTGCAGATCCCCCACGGCCATTACCTGCGGCGCCTGCGCGCATTCCGGACAGATCTCCGGCCACAACTGCGCCCAGCGATAAAAAGTCGCGCGAAAGAAGGGGAAAAATGCCTCGCGCATCGCTTCATGTTTGCGCTTCAGATCCGCGGGCACGATTTCCAGCTGACCCGACAGCCAGGCTTCGTAGCTGGTGGTCGATTTACGAAAGTTCACCGGCCGATTTTAACGCGAATGTCATGCATCCTGTTCAGACGGGATTTTTCCTCTTTGCAATCCACAATTCGGACATCGCAGTCTGATGACGGTGACCGTGCGGCGTTTGCCGTAGCGAAGATCCCGATGAAAAGGGCTGCCGCATCCCGGGCATGGCCAACGAGCATTCTTCGTGGCCACATATAAAAACATGGCCGCGTAAACGCCAAGTGAGACGGCAAACGGAAGGTACCTGCTCAGCACCCCGGTGACGACCAGCATTCCCGGACAAAACAGTAGAACGGTGCTCGCTTCGAGGACGTTCAGCTCTTTCCATGGATCCGGTTTGTTCACGTGGGGAGGAGACACGTTCACCGGCTGATTGTAACGCGGATGCTAAAAAGGCTGCTGCTCGAGCACGCGGCCGTAATACCAGGTTGACCAGGCCCAGGCACCCGCACAAACCGGCAACAGGAGCGGAATCGCGCCCACGGCTGCCGCGGTCGCCGACATCGTGAATACCTGGAATATGCTCGCGCCCGCGGAGACTCCGCTGGAGAAGCGCCAGCGCATCTGCTCGCTGCGACGGGTCACGGAAGGGTAATGGCCCATCGCCAGAGCCGCCAGTGCCGCCGCCAATCCAGCCGTGGGAACCAACGGCAGGGTCAGGATCACGGAAGCGAGGAGAAACGGAACATCCTTGGCCGCGAGGATCTGCCAGCCGGGGACAGGCAGGAGACGGTAGCGCGTCATTCCGCCGGATCCGTCGAGGCCGAACAGCGTCTGCGCATAAGTTGAGATGGCGAGCATCACCGCAATCGTCATCGTCAGCAGAGCTTCCGGGGGCAGCAGCCCCGCGATGCGGTAACCGAGACAGAAAACGCTCACCACGGCGCTGCACCAGAAATCGAGAGTGGAAAGCGTCTCGCGCAAATTTTTGCGGATCAGGTGGTTCAAGGGGCCGGGAAAGTTGGGCAGATGCCGCCACACGCCCCTGCGCGCGGAGGGAAGCGACGGCAGCACAAACCCAATCGCAAACACCCCCGCGCCCAGAGCGAAAACGCCCATGGTCGCGCGCTTCCAGACCGCCAGCGCCGCCACAAGCCAGGTAACCGGATTGAGCCACGGGCTGACGATTCGCAACAACCGGCGCTCACCCGGCGCCAGCGGCCAGCCCGCCAGACGGTCGCGCGGCACCAGCCGCAACGGATCGGCGCTCAGCGGGATAAACAGGACCAGACCGATGAAGGCACCGATCGCGACGAACATTTCCGCGTCTTTAAGAAACAGGAACGCGATCGCGACGATGAAAAGATTGTTGCCCGCGAACGATCCGACGCTGCGGAGATCGCGGCGGACAGCGGTTATGAGCGCCGCGAGGATTGCCCGGATTCGTTGCGTGCTTCCAGCCATTCCAGTTGCTCCGATAGAGGCGGTTCGGCCAGTTCGAGATAGAGGTCTTCGAGCGAGCGGGGCAGTTCGGCGGCGGTTGAATTCCACACGATCCCGCCGCCGCGAATCATGACAAACCGATGCGCGATGCGCTCGACCACCGGCAGAATGTGCGAGGTGAGGAACACGGTGACGCCGCGGGCGGCTGCGCTGACCAGCAGGTCGCGCATGGTCCGCGACGTGGCGGGATCGATGCCCTCGAAAGGCTCGTCGAGAAACAACACCTCCGGGTTGGGCAGCACGGCCATGGCGAAGGCGGTCTTTTTCCGCATCCCGTGCGAGCCGTTCGCGGCGAACGTGTTGCGGCCCTCGGTGAGGCTGAGCACGCGCAGGAGTTGCTCGATGCGCTCGGTTGCTTCCCTTTTGTCCAGACCGTAAATATCGGCGGTCAATTGCAGGTGCTCACCTATGGTGAGGTCGTCGAAAAGGCCGAGACCCTCGGGCAGCACGCCGATGCGGCGCTTCACCTCGAGCGGCTGTGCGGCCACATCGAATCCGCAGATGGACGCCTGCCCCGAGCTGGGGGCGAGCAGTCCCGAGAGCATCTTGACTGTCGTTGATTTGCCCGCGCCGTTGGGGCCGAGAAAAGCGCAGATGGCGCCTCTCTCGACCTCCAGGGATAGCGAGTTCACGGCGGTTACGGAGCCATATCGCTTGGTCAGTTGGCGGCAGGAGATCAGAAGGGTTTCTCCCGGCGAGCTTACCCGGCCAGCTTCGGCGTAATCATCCAGCGCAACGTACCGTGCGGCGCTGTGCCGAAGCTTTCGATATCGATCCGCACCATCGCGGCTTTTTTCATGTCGACGTGCAGAGCGGGCGAGGCCAGAAGATAAGCGACCAGCCGGCTCAACAACGGTTCATGGCCGGCGAGCAGAACAGCCGCCTGCTCGCGGTGCTCGCGAAGTTCGTGCCAGACGCCTTCCGGCGAACCGTGGGGGACCAGCGCGGCCGTGTTTACGATCTCGCCTTCATAGCCAAGTTCGCCGGCGGCGGTTTTCGCCGTCTCGACCGCACGCAAATAAGGGCTCGAGAGAACCAGCGAGGGATTGAGGCCCGCCCGCCGCGCCGCCTGCACTACTTCGGCGGCCTTCCTGCGGCCCTCGTCCGTCAGGGCGCGATCGGCATCGCGCCGCCCGGGATACGCCTCTTCAGCGATGCCGTGGCGAAACAGATACAACTCCACTACAGCGAACCCTTTCCCGCGGATCTGGCAGTGCCGTCCACCTTCCTGATTTCGAGTGAAGTAATGCGCTCCTGGAGTTCACGGAATATCGCGTCAGGCCTTTTGCCCGCGTCGATCTCGATAAACCCGTATCGTGCGGACATCCTGTCGAGGGCTCGGATCAGACGCGTCTGATAGTTGACGAAGCTCTCGTACATGTCATTGCCGAAGTGGTAATCCATGCCGCTTTCCCAGTAATCGAAAGCCCCGCGGCCGATCGCCACCCGGGATACGAGGTCCTTGACTCTGGCGCGGAGGTAATAGACCGCGTGCGGGACCAGCCCGAAACCGCAAACCCGCTCGATCCACGCCGGGTCTTCGCCGCGGGCGATGGCGCGCGCCATGATCGAGAAGATGTATCGATCGGTGAGAACCACGAAGCCCGCCCGCAGCGCCGGAATGATTTCGTTTTCCAGCCGGTCGGCGAAATCGGTGACGTAATAGAGCGTCATCGTGAGCGGGCCGAGCGTGTTGCCTTCCTTGGCCTGGGCAATTCCCTTCCCCGCGAGCGCGGAGCGGGCCATGCCGGTATCGAGCACTGCGTGACCTTCCTGTTCGAGCCAGAGCCGCAACTGCGTCACTTGCGTCGAGCGGCCCACCGCGTCCGGGCCTTCGATCACGATCAGTTTGCCGGAAAGGTTGGCGGTTTCGATGCCGGGCAGAGGATCCGCATACCAATCGAGCGGCTTTGGCAGGACAAGCTTCTGGCTAGGCGGCATGTCTCACCGGATCGCAGTTCTGAGGGAGGGGCTTAATGCTTGCCATTCATCTCCAGAACCGGCACCTTCAACACGCCGGATTTCAGGCTTCGCCCCAGTGTTTTCACCACAATCGAACGCATCTGCCGCTGCTGATCTTCAATCGACCGGGTAGCGTCGATCACATGAAATCCCATCTCTTCCGCCATGGATTCGTATTCGGTGAGTATGCGCCCCTGGAAAACGCGGAAACTCTCCTCCACATCCCGGCTGAGCTTCAGATCCATCCCGGCCTCGTAATACTTCAGCGCGTCGCGGCCGCCGAGAATGCGTCCAAGCGCCACATCGAGCGGGGTCTTGAAATAGAACGCAATGTTCGGGCGGAGCGCGAAACTATAGAGATTGCGCACCCACCGCGGGTCCACGCCGCGAGCCACGTCCCGGGCGAAGGCCGTATAAGCGTAGCGGTCGGCGCAGACGATCGCTCCCGCGCGGATCAGGGGAAGAATATAGCGCTCGGTCCGATCCGCGAAATCGGTCGCATGGATGAGGCTGAACGTGGTGGGAGTGAACATCTCTTTTTTCTTCCCCCGGCGCGTCGTATCGTGCACCAACGGAGAAGAATTCCACTCGCTGAAAGCTACGGCGAATCCCCTGGAACGGAGCCACTGGCTCAGCAGCGAAATCTGCGTGCTCTTGCCCGATCCGTCGATTCCCTCGACAACAATGAGCTTGCCGCGATACCGGTTCGGAGTGAAGAGGGAATTCATCAGCCGGAAGTGATGTTGCCGCTATTATAGCGTTGGGATGCCGCGCTACGCCGCCGTCGACATAGGGAGCAACTCAGTCCGAATGGAAGCGGCGGAGGTGGTGGACGGCGCGCCGCCGCGCATCCTCGCCTCCGAGCGGCAGGTCACCCGGCTGGGCGCCAGCGTCTTCCGCGGCGGCCGCATCAGCCAGGAATCCATGGACATGATCTGCGGCGTGCTGAACACCATGTCGCAGCAGTATAAGCGGCTGGATATCAAAGCCATGCGCGCAGTGGCTACCGCCGCGGTGCGTGACGCCGGCAACCAGCATGAGTTCCTTGCCCGCGCTTCCGCGGCGCTCGGCGCCGACGTCGAGGTCATCTCAGGGCAGGAGGAAGCCCGTCTGATTCATCTGGGCGTCAAGAGCCGCTGGCCGCACCCGAAAGAGCGGTTCCTGATCGTCGACATCGGCGGCGGCAGCGCGGAAATCATATTCAGCGAGAACGAGCGGATCGGCCAGGCGTTTTCCAAACCGCTGGGCGCGCTGCGGTTGCAGGAACTATTTCTGAAATCCGATCCGCCGAAGCCGGCCGAACTGCACCGGCTCGAGGAATATATCGAAGAGCGGATCGGTTCCGCCGTGCGGCGCATCGGCCCCTCCCATATCGACCGGGTTGTGGGGACGTCGGCGACCGCGTCCGCGGTGGTCTGCGCCATCAACCGCATCCCGCGAACCCGGCGCGACGAATCCGACCGCCGCCGCGCGACCACCGCCCAGGTGCGAAAACTCTACCGCGATATTTCGGCGCTTGACATTTCCACGCGTCAGAAAATCACCGGCATCGGGCCACGCCGCGCCGAAATCATCGTTCCGGGGACCGCCGTCCTGCTCCACGTCCTCGAAGCGTTCCACATGCCCGCGTTGTTCTACTCGGCCGCGGGCGTACGCGATGGCATCATCGCCGATCTGGCAACTCGCGGAATCGATCGCGGGCTGACGCAGCTTTCCGCCGACCAGCGCAGCGTAGTCGAAAAGATGGCCGAACATTACGGCGTTCCCCTGCGGCATGCGCGTAAAGTGGGCAAGCTGGCGAACGACCTGTTTATCGGCTTTCAGAACGCCCACCGGCTGCCCGCGCATTACGGCCGGCTGCTGCAGGCGGCTGCCTTTCTGCACGATACGGGACACTACGTCAGCGACACCCGGCACCACAAACACTCGTATTACCTGGTGGCAAACTCGGATTTGCCGGGATTCACGCTGAACGAGCGGGAATTCATCGCCAATCTCTGCCGTTACCACCGGAAGTCGTTGCCGACGCCTGAACACAGCAACCTGCAACTTCTCGACGCCGAGAGTCGGCGGGCCGTCGCGTACCTGATACCTTTGCTGCGGATGGCGGACAGCCTCGACCGAAGCCATGGACAACGCATCCGGTCGGTCGGGTGCAAAGCGCGCGAGAACGATTTTCTGATTACCCTGGATGTACCGCCGGAAACCGACATCGACCTCGAAATCTGGGCGGCCGAGCGCCTGTCGGAGATATTTCGACAAGTGTATAACAAGCCGACTTTGGTGGCGCGCGCGTGATTACCGCTCCGAATTTCGCGGGTCTGGAGGAACTGGGCCTCGTGCATGGCTTCGGCGAACGATCTTCGACCTGCCCCGAGGGTATCCGCACGGCGAAGCAAATCCATTCGGATATCGTCCAGGATGCCGCCGGTCCGCTTGGCGAAGGGGACGCGCTGATCTCAAACCAGCCAGGCGTGCTGGTCGGTGTCAAGACAGCCGATTGCGTGCCGATCCTGCTGGTCGACCCCTCGACGCGAGCCGTTGCGGCGATCCACGCGGGATGGCGCGGCACCGCGCGCGGTATTGCCGCCGCGGCGGTTAGAGGTATGTGCGCGAAATGGCGGCTGGATGCGGGGAATCTGCGCGCAGCAATTGGGCCGGCGATCGGCGGCTGCTGCTACGAGGTAGGTCCCGAAGTGGCGCTCCGTTTTGGAGTCGTTACTTCCAATGCTGTACACGTTGACCTCCCCGCGATCAACGAGATGCAGCTCCGATTCGCGGGCGTCACGGATGTGTGGAAATCCGGGGAATGCACATTCTGCGCAGCGAGACGATTTTATTCGTTTCGCAGGGAGCGCGAAGAGGCGGGGCGGATGATGTCGTTTGTGGGGTGGAAGTCCGCAGTCTGACAGGCCCGGAAACACGTCGGGCGGACCTCGCTGGATCCGCCCGGAAACCCGTCAGACGTTTTGTGAAGAAGGAGTTATGCGGCGCTCGCGAACAAGTCGGTGGTGTCCTCAACCTCGATCTCGTGCCGGTCGACCTGCTCCTGGCATTTGATGCAGTAAGCCGCCCACGGCACCGCATTCACGCGCTTCGGAGAGATGTCTTCCTCGCAGTGCAGGCAGACGCCAAATGAGCCGTCCGCGATCCGGCCGAGGGCGCGGCGGATCTGGCGCAGCATGTTCGAATCCCGGTCCAGATTGCGAATCGCCAGTTCGCGTTCGCCTGCCAGTTGGACCTCGTCCAGCGCGTCGGGCGCCTTCTCGATTACAATTTCGTCGCGGTTGCGCAGCGCGCCGGTTAGCTCCGCCTGCTTCGCTTCCAGAATGGTTTTAAATTTCTCCAATTCAGCCTTGGTCATTTCACTCGTCCTCGTCTTCTAACGTCTGCTGGTTTCTTTCGTGTTCTCTACTGTGCTAGAGACGAAAATCTACCATCAAAGTTTCAAAAAATCTGAGTGCCGGAAGCTTAAATTTTTCTCACCTTTCACGAGAGTCTTCATTCTTCCGTCACACGCTCCAGACCTTTAGCAACTTCCGTGCCAAACCCTGAAGCACCTCCAGGTTCTGTTCAGACTACAACAAACAAACGCCCGCGTCTATTGCCGCAAAGATTAAATTCGGATGAAAGTCATCCGCATCCCGGGCTACTCAATCGCGATCGTCCCGAACACCAACCCCAGCTCGCGTCCACCGGCGTCGTGAATGACCCGGTCGACTCCAATCGCCACCTCCACCGCCGGCTTGCCGGTCAGCGATGATGGCATATCAAATAGACGCCGGAAGTCTGTTTCCGGATTGTCAATTTGTGCATTTTTCAACGGAATACCATCCACCGAAACCGACAGATGCAGCGGACCGGCCTTCAGTTGCTGCTCCGGGCAAAAACCCTCCAGCAGCAAACGGTCACCCGCGGAGCGCGGACCGCCCAGGCGGACCGTTGCCCGCTGTGGCATCCAGCGGATTCCGGGCTCGAGTCCATACCATTCCGGCCCCAACAGATAGGCCCACAATGGGCTGGCGGCTTCGACCCGTCGCGGCTGCCAGCTGGAAGCGTCATCCAAAGCGTTCCGTTCCCAGTCGCCAGTGGTGTTACGCAGATGATCGCCGAGAAAGGAGTATACCACAACCTCTTCGTGGGTCACCGCATGTCGCATGATTGCCGGGTCCAGCACCACCTTTTCCAGCATTCCCGGATTATCGGACGGATGGATGCGATTTTCCGCGCCTGGAGTCAAATAGACGTCATCCACGCCCTCGGGATAGAATGCCGACTCGGCAATCGTCTCATCGTAAAGGTCGCTGTGAACGCCATCCAGAACGATCGTTTTTCCGGGATGGGATTCATGGGCGGCGGCGACGCCCAGAACCAGCGCGCGGGCCTGGCGGCTATGATCCACCCACCAGTCGACGCCGGCACGCGATGCCTCGATCATCGGGAGGAGCCAGGCAACGGCGAGTGCTGCGACAGCGATTCGCAGGACCCAGTGGCCAGGCGCCACGGAATCGGCGCTCTGCCAGGCGCGCGCCACACCTGACGCTGCGAGCATGGCGACGCCGATCATGGGAATCGTCAGGTAGTAGCCGGTCAAATGGTCCGCCAGAGGCAGCATAGGCGCGAGCGAGATCAGAAACCAAAACACGAAAAAAAGAACCTGGTAGCGCCGTTTCGCGATCCCGTATGCGAGAAAACAGGCCAAGGTGACAGTGGCAGCCCAGAAGACGGCCTGCTCCGGGCGGGTGAAATGGCCCGAATCCGCCCAGGCTTTGGGAATGATCGCTGAGCGCCAATAGGTGGCCAGGGTGGCGAAGATGCGTCCGTCCAGGTGTAAAACGTAGGGGCCGCTTGCCGGCAGCGGCGCTGCCATGCGGTGCAGAACGAAATAAAGCACTGAGAGGCAGAAGAGCGGCGTCAGGCTGACAAGCAGCCGCTTTCGCCGTTCGCCGGCGGCCACGAACAGAGCATACGCGGCGGCAAGCGCGGGATAAACGACATTGATTTCGAGCGCGCCGAAGCCCAGGACGAAAACCACCAGCTGCCACCACCAGAATTTGCGCTGTCCCGTTTCATCCCAACGAATAAACAGCGCCGTCGCGAGGAGCAGGAACAGAGCGCACAGGGCCTCATTGAAAGCCGAGTTCCACGACATGACGTCAATCAGCGCCGTGTTCGCGACCCAGAAAATCGGCGCCAAAAACCCGGCCAATCGCGAATCCGTGATGCGCCGGGCGATCCAGGCCACCAGCGCCACGTTTGCGGCCATGGTGATGAACGCGCAAATGCGGAGCGGGAGGCTTTCGAGGCCGAACAGGCTCTCGGACAGCATGAAGAACGCGCGTTCGCTCCAGGGGCGGATCGTGCCCTGAGCCTGCGGCGCAAACAAGGCGGCGAGGAAATCGTGAAAGCCGTGAATTCCACGCAGCAGTCCGAGCCACGCGAAATCGTCGCCGATGAACCAGACCTTGAGACCATCCCGATACAGCCAGAACAGGAAAGCCACCGGCGCCAGCCACCACAGAATCACCAACAAAGACCGGGCGTCCGCAGCAGCCGGTATATCCTGGCCGCGCGCCGCGGCTCCCGATTCGATGTTTTTCGCTTCAGCCATGGATGGTGGTAGAGGATCTGTTCCGGCGAGCTTCGATTGCCAGCAAAATCGACAATGCGATCGAAAAAATCGTCAAATCCATCGCGGCCTGGAAGAAAACGAGATGGCGGAACGTCTCGGCCGCGTCTGATAGAGACGCAAAAACGAACGATGAGAACGCAAGCAGCGCCGAAAGCGATATGACGGGCCAGACGGGAACGCCGTTACCGGTGCCGGGGCGCATCAGGCAGACTCCGGTGAGGAGGATAACCGCGCCAAACAGAACAAACGGACGCAAAGGCGCCACGACAAAGAGCTGATGGCGAAATCCTTCGCTGTATCCAGATGGCGGTTGCGTCCAGCAGGGTCGGGACCGTCAGCCAGATACTGTGTCTTCGTGCCCGGCAGGAAACCGGCAACGACCCCCGAGGCGCAGGCCGCGGGGAAAACTGGCGGGGAGTAACCGATTGCTGCAGGCGTCATTTGACAACCAGTGCATCGATATCTACGAAACTGTCTTTAGCCGGGGCGTCCTTCCTTCCCGCCACCATCAGCTCCAAAGTGTGGCTGCCGGGTGCGAGGCCGCTGTAGGTTGTACTGGACTGCCAGGCGATTCCCGGACTGTACAGATCGACGTCATTGCGCGGGATGCCATCGATTCTGACGGAAGCAAATCCGCGGTTAAAGGCTTTCGCGTATACCCAGGTGACCGAGGTGCCCTCGAAGGTCAGCCGCGCAGTTGCTCCGGGCACATTCGAATAGCTCGAGGTCCCCCCGGCCGCGAGTGGGAAAGATCCATGGGTCCATGGGCCGGAAAAATCGATTTCCTCGCTCGTATCGTCGAATGTCCCCGTGACTCTGGGGGGCTTGAGCGCCGGTGCGGTGCAGCCGGAGCGGCGAAAACTTCCGTACCAGCCGACGGGGTCAATGCTGAGCCGTTGCACGCAGACGTCCGCCGCGGCGGCCCGATTTACGATGCCTCGCCGCATACGCCCGAAATCGGAGAACGGCGCATCCGGCGGACTCTGCAGAGCCTCGAAAACGGAGACTTCCGGGATCTTCCCCGCCCGCAGAGACTTGGCGAGTTTGTTGTAAACGCCGTCGTTTTCCGGCCGCACGTTCCATTCCTCGTCGTCGCGGAAAACCAGCATGTGCCTCTCGGCGTGGCTGATGCGATAGATGGTGATACCCGGAATGGGTTGTTGCGCCAGGGAAGTCCACTTCCAGTCGTGGTGGTAGACGAAAAAGGTAATCAGATTCCATTGGTCGACGTAGACACCAGCAGGATCCGGCGCGACCCGGTTGAACAGATCCATGCGGCTCTGCAAGACGTTCTCCGAGATTTTCGGATACTGCTCGTATCGCAGCGTCGAGACCCAGGCGACGGCGATCGCAATCGCGGCGCCCAGGGCCAGTTGAGCCCGCCAGGGGATGCGCCGTGTCAGCCAGTCGGCGGCGGCGGCGGCGCAGAGCACGAAAAACGGAAACAGGATGAACTGCTGCCGCAGGTCGCCGCCAAAGGGATATTTGCCGCGAACCGCCATGACGGCAATGCCAGCGAGCGTGGCTGCCGTTACCAGGATGGTCCATGCTGCGCGGGTATCCGCCGCATCGCGGGCGCGAAGAAAGATTGCAAGCAGAGCGATTCCGCCGGCCGCGGCGACGGCGAATATCGCCAAAGCGGCCGCGTTGCTCGAAATCTGCCAGGGCAGGAACAGATTGATGGTATTTTTCCAGTTCCGGGTCAGAAAAGCTGCAATCGACTCCGCCCCGTTCGGGTCGTAATAGAAGGGCAGCAGATGCCCCTGAATACCCGCCTTGAGCCTGGCATGGGTTTCATACAGGATGGCGACGGCGCCGAGAACGGGCAGAATTGTGGCCAGTTCGGCTCTCCAGCTTGCGCGCTCATGGCGCAATTTGCGCGCGCCGTACCAGACGGCCAGAAGCAGCGTCGAGGCTCCCACATAAAAGAATGCGTAATAGTGCGACAGGCAGGCCAGGATCGCGGCGAAGGCGAAACCGGCGCGCAGCTTGAGCTCGCGTTTCGAATCCTGGGTAGTGGCCAGTTCCAGAAGGCAGGTGAATGAGAGCAGAATAAACAGGCTGCTCAGCATATATGACCGGACTTCGCAGGACACGATGATCGCCGGCATCGCCAATCCATACGCCAGCGCCGCGATATAAGCCCAGATCTCCGAGTGCGTGACCTTGCGCGCAAGCCATCCCACGGAAAAGATTGAAATAATTCCGGTGACCAGGGAGATGGCGCGGTAGACCAACAGCGTTCGGCCGAAATGGATCACGAACTTGAGCAGGAGGAAGTACAGAGGCGGATGAGCGTTGACCCGGATATCCTCCCAGAAGTTGCTCCACCGGTCTTGCTGGGCGATGAAAACGTGCCAGTAGCCGTCGTATTCGATGAACTGGGAGGCCCCGAGCAGGAGCCGGGGAACGGCTGAAATCAGGGCGATGAGGACGAGACCGGCGGCCAACCTGTTGCGCTGGTCTGAAATTTTCAACCCGGGTCCCATTCCGCGTTCCAGTCTACCGTGAGGTACTCTGGTCGTTCACACGTCCTGGTTGAATGTCCCGTTCCACAGCGAAATATCTGGCTCTGCTGGCGTTGGCGATAGTCCTCTTTAATTGGAAGACTCTGCTGACGGATCAGTACACCATGATCGTTGGCAGCGAAGGCGTCAACCAGAGTTATGCCTGGCTGCACTTCGAGATCCGTTCCCTATGGCAGGGACACCTGCCTCTCTGGGATCCCTACGCGTGGGCCGGACGGCCGTTCGCGGGGGAGATGCAGCCGGCCGCGTATTATCCCCTGCAATTTCTTTACGCTCTGGTGCCGCTGAACCGGAATGGCCTCGTTTCTCCGCGTTTTTATCACGAATTCCAGGCCCTGACCCATTTGTTTGGAGCCTGGTTCATGTTTGCGTTGTTGCGAGAGTTGCGGTCCAGCCGATTTTCCGCTTTCGTTGGGGCCTGCGCATTCTCGTTGGGCGGGTTGCTGGTGCGAATGATCTGGCCGATGTATGTCGAAAGCTGTATCTGGCTTCCGGCCATTTTTTTGTTTGTTCTGCGCGCCTTGCGAGCCGACGGGCGCAGAAAAGTGCTGCTCGAATCCGCTCTGGCCGGATTGTGCTTTGGCATGTCCATTCTGACCGGCGGCATGGAGTTCTGCATCCTGCAGGGCATCTTTATCGTGACCGCGGTTTTTTGGTACGGCGCGGCCTCGCCTCCAGATCGGGACCGGCGCGCCCATTGGTCCGGTATTGCACTGATACTGTCAACCGTGCTGATTGTGGCCGCTGGAGCTGGGGCGATCCAACTGCTGCCCGAACGCGAATACGGCCGGCTGGCCATTCGCTTCATCGACGGTGGGCCTATTGCGGCATCCGAAAAGATTCCATATGACCGGCTGGTTCCCGGCATGTGGCCGCAGAGCATTATCTCGGGCCTTTTCCCCACTGCTTTCGGCGGCAAATTCGGCGGAGAAGAGTACTTCCCCTATTACATCGGCGTTCTTCCGTTTTTCCTCGCCCTCGTCGCAATCTGGCGTCGCTGGAATCACGTCTGGGTTCGATACCTGACCGTGCTGGCGCTCCTGACGTTTGCTTATTCCCTGGGAGAATTCTCTCCGCTCAATGGCGTGCTGTATGCGGTCGTGCCATATCTTTGGCTGGCGCGGTCGGCGAACCGATTCCTTTATCTCATTTCCTTCGCACTCGCGATTCTGGCGGCATTGGGGCTGGATGTTCTGTTGGAGAATACCGGCCAACCTTATTGGTCCCCCGCGAAAGGTGTCCTCAAATGGATCGCAATTGCTACCGGCGCCGCTCTGCTTATTCCCGCCATTTTTGTCCAGCTCAGTCTGGATGCCTGGACGGCTTTCTCGCTCCTGCTGATTCTGGTTTCATGCGCCTGGCTGGCGTACCTCATGGTCTATCCCGCGGGCAAGTGGCCGCGTGTGGCGTTAGCGGCGTTCATTCTCTTCGACCTTTCGGCATTCAACTGGCTGCCGGTCGATAACAACAACCTGGGCAAGTTCGGCGACGAGATGGCGCAGATGATCAGCCTGCGAGGACCGTCCGAATTCATCAGATCGCAGCCCGGCCTTGAGCGTGTTCGCGTTGGCGTATCGCCCGAGCCGAACATTGGCGACGTATATGAAGTTCAGAGCGCCTGGGGGGGTGGCGCCACAGCACTGGCGGAGTATTCGCGGCTGGGGGTGCGCGACAATCTCCTGAACGTCCGCTACTACATCCGGCCTGCGTCAACCCGCGATCCGAACCCGCTTTACCACGATGCGCGGTGGAAGGTGTATGAAAACCCAAAAGCTTTCCCGCGGGCGTGGCTCGTCCACAAGACAAGAGTTGAGCCTTCGCTCGATGCCGTGTATCAGGCCCTCGACGACCCGGCGATCGACTTGCACCAGACCGCTCTGCTCGACAAGCCGCTGCCAGGCACACTCGAGAGCGCGGGCGGAGCGACCGAATCCGTGCGCTTCCGTTCCTGGGAGGCAAACAGGATGGCCATGGATGTCGACACCCCGGCGGCCGGCCTGGTGGTGTTGAGCGAGCTCTATTATCCTGGCTGGCGCGCCACGGTGAACGGAAAACGGGCGGAGATTTACAAGGTCGATGGCGCGCTGCGCGGAATACGGGTTCCGGGAGGCTCCAGTCGTGTCGAACTGGAGTATGCGCCGGTGAGCTTCTACGCGGGTGCAACGATCACCGCGCTGACGTTCATCGGCGTTCTGGCGGGATGGATTCTGTGCTCGCGCAGAACCGCCGGGAGCTGATGGAACTTACCGGGGAACACGAGCGCCGACGAGCCGGGATTCTCGGGTGCAGTTTAGAAGGCGCGGGTCCCGCTCGACTCGGAAAAGCCGGACTCTCACCGACCGTCATTCCGTCGATTGCGAGGACTCATCGAACACGAAAGCGTGCCCGCATACAGCCGCGCCGGAGCCTCGCTTGGCAGCCGATCACACCCACCATGAATAGCGGCGCTCACGATAAGCGAATCCCACCACGAGAAGAGGTTCCGGCGATGAAGATCGAGCGCGGTGTCGAGCAGTTCCCAGCTGGATTATACGCGCCAGAGGGGTTCGATCAGCATTCGATAAAGCGAGACCGAGTCGTGTTGCGGCGAGATGGTCGCGAACTCGCGCAGGAACTCCGGGGGCTAAGCGAAGGCGCAAATGCGGTCACGCCAGCAGAGTGAGGCCGAGTTTGGGCCGGCTGCGCTCGCCCGATTTCCTGCCTTCGTCGCTCGCGAGCATGATCGAGAGACAGGCAGGGAGGCCAAAATGTGTCATCTGCTTCACACCGGACCCGAAGTCAGGCAACAAACCGGCTTCAGAAGACACTGAATAAAGAAGGAAATGGCGGGGACGACGGGGCTCGAACCCGCGACCTCCGACGTGACAGGCCGGCGTTCTAACCAACTGAACTACGTCCCCGCTTTGTGGACGTCTTAAATGTAACATGCGGACTTCATCTGGCCAACCAGCGCGCCACGCACGAGTTCGCCACCGGTTCCGCATGCGAGAATAGTTCACCATGGCATCAACGGGAATCTTCAAATAGAGGTCGAAAATGAGCCATCAAGCCGGTACTCCGTTCGACAATATCGAGAATTCCCACGAATACGTATCCCTGCTGGCCGAGGCCATCGAGGTCGCGATCGCCGAAGTGGAAACCGACATCGAACTTGCCGGCGCGGACGGGGCCGAACGGCGCCAACAGGCTCTGCAACTCGCCCTGTTCAATATGAACAAGTTGCGCAACCACATGACGTCCAGCCGCAGAATACTAAACGACTTGCGCACCCTCCGCCGCCTGCTGCTTGACGAGCGCAGCCTGGAGAAGGTGTAATTTTTCTAACCGCAATAACACCTCGTGGTGGTGGTAACCCGTGCTTACCAGACCCGCTCCTTACATTTCTTTACGAATTTTCCACAACCCAGGGCTCTCGGAAGGTAAAACTTAAATCACTTGAAATTAATGATTTGCACACGCACTTGACAAAAAAAATCGTCAGGCCTATGATGAGTTGCTCGTCGCAGTTAAATTCTCGTTAATTCACACCACTGGTCAAGTGGGGGGCTCAACGTATGATGACCTTCGCAGTCGGTGAAAAAGTTGTATATCCCAACCAGGGCGTTGGGACTATTGAAAACATCAGCACGCGATATTTCGAACAAAGAGCGGAGAAGTTTTATCTCCTTCGTCTTTTCTGTTCGAGCATGACCGTGATGGTGCCTTTCTCGAATGCCGAGACCATTGGGCTCCGCAAACTCTCGAAGAACGGCGACGTCAACAAGGTATTGACCTACCTGTCTGGTCCAGCGGTCGAAAACCTCTGCGACTGGAAGCTCCGCTTCAAGATCAACAGCGAGAAGATGCTGACGGGCAGTCTCCTGCAGATCGCGGAGGTCTTTAAACAATTGGTGCGTCTGCAGGCCGAAAAGCCCCTCTCGTTCCGCGAGAAGAAAATGCTCGACCGCACGCGGACTATGCTGATATCCGAGGTTTCGCTGGCGCGGAACATCTCCCAACCCGACGCTATATCTTTGTTGGAGAAGGCCCTCGCGAAGTCCGGTTTCGCGTTCCCGGAAGCGGTTTAGCCCGGCTGCTTCAAACTCTCACGGTACCAGGCCAGCGTCGCCCGCATTCCCTGTTCGAAGGTAAATTGGGGTGCGTGGCCCAGATCGCGGCACGCAGCCTTCGTGCAGGCCTGCGAATCATGTACGTCCCCCGCGCGGGGCGGTCCATACCTGGCCGGAATGACAAGGCCTTCGATTTGCTGCAACAGCTCCCACGCCTGATTCAAAGTGATGCGTCCGCCGTTGCCGCCGTTGTACATGCGTCCTGAAACAAGGGATGGCGCCTGCGCGGCTTTCAGGTTCAGGGCCACCACGTCCTCCACGAAAGTGAAATCGCGGGATTGCTCTCCATCGCCAAAGATGGTGGGAGCGCGGCGCTCCAGAATCGCCGTCATGAATAGCGAAAGCACACCGGAATAAGGGCTCGACGGATCCTGCCGTGGCCCAAATACGTTGAAATAACGGAGACTCACCGTCTCCAGCCCAAAGCACGATGTCCACACCGACATGTAGTGCTCGCCCACCAGTTTCTGCGCAGCGTAGGGAGATTTCGGGCGCGGCGTCATGGTCTCAACTTTGGGCAGTTCCTCCGTATCGCCATAGGCCGAGGAAGAGGCCGCGTAGACGACCCGCCGGACGCCGGATTCCTTCGCCGACCGGAGCACGTTGAACGTACCGTTGACATTGACTTCATGCGAGGGGATCGGGTCGTGGATCGAGCGCGGCACGGACGGAATCGCCGCCTCGTGAAACACTATGTCGATTCCTTCCATCGCCGTGCGCAGCGCATCAAAATCCCGGATGTCGATCTGATGGAAGTCGATGGGTCCGCTCACGCCCGCGAGATTGCGCGCGTGCCCGGTCAGCAGATTATCCACAACCACGACGCGCGATGCCCCGTTTGCAACCAGGCCGCGCACCAGCGCCGAGCCAATGAAGCCCGCGCCGCCTGTTACCAGAAACCGGCTCACCAGTCCGATCCTCCTCCGCAACTGCAGGCGAGGGTTCAACCCGCCATCTCAGTGTGGCACGAGGGCCGGTTTGCTTAAACACCCGCGACGGTGTCGCCGGCACGCGAAACATCGTAGCCGGCGATGACCTCGAGTTGCCGCCGGAAACGCGATCGGTTCAGCACATCGAGTAAGTTCTGCAGCGCCTTCTTCTGCAGATCCCGTTTATGGAACACGAGTTCGAATCTCTCGGAGGCCACCGGAACAAAATCCAGCCCGAACCGTCGTGCGGCGGAACCGGCGGCGATACAGCAGTCCGCGGCACCGGACGCGACTGCCCACGCAGCAGCAAGATGCCCCGGCACCACGTTTCGGCTGCCCTTGACCTTTATGGCACTCATTCCCGCCTCGGCAAGCATCCGGTCAAACAGCCGCCTGCTTCCGGAGCCCTCTTCCCGATTGACGAATTCCACGTGGGGATTCGCCAGATCCTCCACGCGCCGGATAGATCTGGGATTACCCCGCCGCACCACGAACCCTTCCTGCCAGAGCGCGAACGTCACCACGGAAAAACCGCGCGCACCGGCGATCGGATCGTTCAAATGCGTCCCGGCAATATCGATCTTTCCGGCGCGCAGCCATTCGAGCGAGCGCGCACTGTTGGCGCTGGCCAGAACAACATCGACGCCCGCTTCCCGCGCGTGCGCAGCCAGGACGGAAAGGGCGGGATCGCAACCGGCGATCAACAGCCTGCTGGCGTCATCCAGTCCACCCGCGATCGCCGCATGACCCGAATCGCTGACGATGCCATCGGCGATCGGAAGATACGCCGGGAAGACTGGCGGCGCGACGCCGATGACGCGTTTACCGATGCGGCAGATCTGAATCGGCTCGCCGGGGGCGATGGGCGCTGTTTCCTCCAGAGGTTCGAAGCTTCGCCGTTCGGGCGTCGGGGCATCCTCCGGATCGAGTGAAAACAACTCCTCCACGGAGGTTTCGAGCTCCCGCGCCAAACGCAACGCCACTGTTGTGTTGGGGATATAGGTCCCCGCCTCGATAGCGTAGATGGCCTGGCGGGTCACTCCCGTTTGCGCTGCCAGATCGGCCGCGGCCACTCCACGAGACTTTCGCACGCCCGCCAGCCGGTTGATCATTGGTAGATGTTAGCGCGGTACCGACTTGTGTCGGCCCGTTTCTAAACAACCCCTTTCAAACCGTGCGTGCGGTTTTCCCGCACACGGCTTAACGATGATCTTACTGGTGTGGCTTGCGTCGGGTATTTCACGGTTCCTCGCAGTTGATACAGCCCCATACCCACAAACTTTTCATGAGTCCACTTCTCAACCCTGCCCGGCCGTTGCCCTCCGCGCCGAACCATCCAGCGCGTCAGCCGCGACCACACATAGCTGTCGAGTTGATTGAACTTCCGTTCGGCATTGCCCGACCGGAAGTAGTTTCCCCAGCCCCGGAGCACGGGGTTCAGCGTCGCGATGATCTGCTTCACATCTTTCCCGCTGTGCCGCGAATCGGTCAACTCATGCACGCGTTCCCGGACTCGCTTCATCGCTTTGGGCGACGGCCACCGCTGCATGTAATGCATGCGCGGGTTCCGTTGTATGCTCCGCTTCTTTCGAATCGTGCAGCCCAGAAACACAAAGCTTCCCTTTCCGCGTCTCAAGTCCACCATCCGCGTCTTCTCCGGATGCAGCGTCAGACCCAGCCGGTTCATCACCAGCCCGATCCGCCGAAGCGCTTCCTTCGCCGCCGATTCCGTGCGGCACATCACCACGAAATCGTCGGCGTACCGGACCAGTACCCCGAGCGACGAACAGCGTGCCGCCCAGATCCGGTCCAGCTTGTTCAGGTAGATGTTCGCCAGCAGCGGCGAGATCACTCCGCCCTGCGGTGTGCCCGCCAGCGTTTCCCTCACCGTGCCGTCTTCCATCACTCCCGCTTCCAGCCATTGGCGTATCAGCTTCAATACCCTTCGATCCGAGATTCGCTCCCTCACCAGTTCCATCAATGTGTTTCTGTCGATGCTGTCAAAGTAGCCCTGTATGTCCGCGTCAACGACAAAGCTGTGACCCCGGTTGCCCGCTTCGCGGATTGCTTCCAGCGCCTGTGTCGCGCTTCTCTTCGGACGGAATCCATAACTGCATTCATGAAAATCCGCTTCGAAGATCGGCTCGATCACCAGCTTCGCCGCCATCTGGATCACTCGGTCCCGCACCGTCGGAATGCCTAACGGCCGCTGCTTCCCGTCTGCTTTCGGTATCCATCGCCGCTTCACCGGTGAAGGACGATACCGGCCTGCCTTAAGATCGAACTGTATCCCTTCGAGAAACTGCGTCACTCCCTGCTCCTCGATGGATCGCAGCGTGGTTTCATCCACGCCCGCCGCTCCCTTGTTGCCGCGCACCCGCTTCCACGCTTCCCACAAAACGTCACTTCTGCAGATCCGGTCGTACAACGCGTGAAAACGCCGTGTCTTACTCGTCTTTGCACACACCCATAGCCTGTGCTGGAGTTGTCGTACTTTTTCATCGGGGTTATTGGTCATTGCTGACATGCCCTCGCACTTACCCCCTGACAGGCCCGATCAAAGCAGGATCCCTTCCCTCCAGCGTGTTGTGTTGCACGCCTTCGCAGGTACTACGAACCCCTCGGACTCCCTCCCGGCTCCGCGCATTTTCGACCTTCCGGCCTTATATGCCCGGTCTTTGCCCGACTTGGCTGCCGGGGAGGGTCTCTCCTGTTCCGCGATGCTCTTGGGAAACGTGCCACCGCCCAGTACCCCGGAAAGGTCCAGCACTCCCTCCGGTCTTACGGAGTGCTGTCTGTTGCCTTCGCCGCGATATGACCGGCTCGGCCCTTTCAAACACCTTTCGGCTGATAATATGACGTGGCTGCAGCGTTCACTTAATGTTGCGGCCCGCTTCCTTGCTCCCCTCTTTTTCAAGGGCTTTCGACACTCCGCTTCGTACGGTCGGATCTCTCCTCCCGCCTGGAGTCTGCTACCGGGCGCTCCGGCGCTTACCCGGACGGGTCTTCCTCCCGCTAGACCATCGCGTCTTCGTTCAGGACGCACCATATGACCACTATAAATGACAAAGTCCTCGACAGTGGCCAGAGGATGCCGTCAGTCGCCGGCCACACACCCTGAAGTCGGGCGTATCTGCGACCATGTTGAGTTGGAACAGACTCTGCCACCCGGCATACGCGTCACGCCGAAAGGCGCCGGGCGTTTCCGCTCGGGCCATCCCTGGATTTTTCGATCCGACATCACGGACACCGCCGGCGCCCGGGGTGGCGATACCGTACATGTGCTCGATCCCCACGGCCAGTTTCTGGGGCAGGCTCATTACAGCGCGGCTTCGCAGATTGCCCTGCGAATGCTGGGGCGGTCACCCGACCCGCTCGATTTCGAGGCCAGAATCGCCGCCGCGCAGAAACTTCGGGAACAGGTTGTCACGGATTCGACGGCTTACCGACTGGTTCACGGAGAAGCCGATTTCCTGCCCGCGCTGATCGTCGACCGCTATGCGGATTGCTTCGCCCTGCAGACGCTGGATCAGGGCATGGATCGCGCCGTGCCGGAAATCGTGCAAGCTCTCGAGACTCAGTTCTCACCGCGGGTCATCGTCGCCCGCAACGATTCGGCTGTTCGCACACTCGAAGAACTCCCGCGCGAGATCAGAGTGCTCGCCGGCGAACTGGATCAACCGGTCAGGGTGCACATGAACGGATTCCAGCTGGAGGCCGATCTTCTGCACGGCCAGAAAACCGGAATTTTCCTCGATCAGCGCGAAAACTATCTTGCCGCGGCGCGCTATGCCACTGGCCGCGCTCTCGATTGTTTCACCTCGACCGGCGGCTTCGCGCTACATCTTGCACGCACCTGCGAACTGGTCGAAGCCATCGACTCCAGCGCTCCGGCACTGGCCATCGCGGAACGAAACGCGGATGTGAACGACGTCACGAACGTGCGATTCCGGGAGGCGGACGTTTTCGACGTTCTCTCGAGTTATTCCTCCGCGCGCCGCACCTTCGACACGATCGTGCTCGATCCTCCGGCGTTCGCGAAGTCGCGTAAACAGATCGACGGCGCCCTGCGCGGCTATAAAGACATTAACCTGCGCGCGCTGCGACTGCTCGAGCCGGGAGGAATTCTGGTCAGCTGCTCCTGTTCGCATCACGTCAGTGAGGCCATGTTTCTCGAGATGCTGGCGGAGGCATCGCTCGACGCCGGTCGCACCCTGCGTATACTGGAACGCAGGACGCAGGCGCAGGATCACCCGATCCTTCTGACAGTGCCCGAAACGCTGTATTTAAAATGCCTGATTCTGCAGGTCACCGCTGACTGATTCTGGTTTGATCCCACAATCGGCGCGCAGGGGCGGAGCCTCCGAACTTTTGATCGCGATTTGATGAATGGCGCCAGTCAACCCGTATATTATGTAAACGTTACGTAGTGTGCACCGGGGCGAACCGGCTTCGGATGCGGGGAGAGTGGATGAAGCGCAGATACCTTGTTGTGATCCTGGCCGCGGGATGCCTGCAGGCCGCTCCGCAAACCAGTCAAAGCTCTGCGGCTCCCGCGACGGCGCAACGCGCATTTCTCGATAAGTACTGCGTCACCTGCCACAACGACAAACTGAAGACTGGCGGAATATCGCTCCAAAGCGCGGATCTCGCGAAAGTTCCCGAAAACGCCGAACTCTGGGAGAAGGTCATCAAAAAGGTTCGGGTTGAGGCCATGCCGCCGCAAGGCATGCCACATCCCGACCAGGCGGCCAGACAAGGGCTGATTGCTTCGCTCGAGTACACCATCGACAGCGCCGCGGCCCAGCAACCGAGCCCCGGCCGGGCGACTCTGCACCGTTTGAACCGCTCCGAATACTCAAACGCCATACGCGATGTGCTTTCGCTCGACGTGGACGCCACTTCCCTGCTCCCGCCGGACGACGAGAGCTACGGTTTCGACAACATCGCCGACGTGCTGAAGACCTCGCCCTCGCTTCTTGAGCGGTACATGTCGGCTTCGTGGAACATCAGCCGGCTTGCGGTGGGAGATCCTTCCATCGCCGCCAGCAGCTCGACTTATCGCGCCCGCGCCGATCTTTCTCAGAACGAGCATATCGACGGGCTGCCGCTGGGCACGCGTGGCGGGATCAAGGTCCGGCACAATTTTCCGCTCGACGGAGAATATCTCATCAAGGTCAGGTTGTGGCGGGTTACGGCCGATATCATTCGCGGCCTGGAAGACAAGCATCAACTCGAGATCAGTATTGACGGACAGAGAGTCCGGCTCGCCGCATTCGGGGGCCCCGAAGATCAGCACCTGAGCGAGGTGAATTCCGGCGCATCCTGCATCGATATCGACGGCCGACTCTCGGTGCGTGCCCCGGTGAAAGCCGGTCCGCATGAAGTCACAGCTACGTTTTTAACTGGCATCGAGAGCGAGGCGCAGGACGACAACATCCTCAAGCCGTTTATCCGTTCGAACTACGATGTGCTCGATTTTCGCGGTGAGCCGGTGGTGGATCGCCTGACCATCGAAGGCCCGACGAAAGCGACTGGACCGGGAGACACGCCGAGCCGCCGACGCATCTTCCTGTGCCGCCCCACCAGCGGCGCCGACGAGCTTCCCTGCGCGAAGAAAATCATTTCGACGCTGACTCGCCGCGCCTACCGCCGCCCGGTTACGGACAACGATATGGAGACGCTCATCGGCTTCTATCAGCTGGGCCGGAACAACGGCGGCAATTTTGAGCTGGGCATTGAGGCGGCGGTACAGCGCATCCTGGCCAGTCCGGAATTCCTGTTCCGCTTCGAGCCGGATCCGGTCAATGCCCCAGCCGACAAGCCGTATCGGCTGGGCGATTTGCAGCTGGCCTCCCGTCTTTCATTCTTTCTTTGGAGCAGCATTCCCGACGATCAGCTTTTGAGCGTCGCCAGCGAGGGCAAGCTCAAAGATCCCGTGGTACTCGAACAGCAGGTCAGACGGATGCTGGCCGATCCGAAAGCGCAGACGCTCGTCAGCAATTTCGCCGATCAGTGGCTCTACCTGCGCAATCTGAAAAACATTCAGCCCGACTTTCAGAACTTTCCCGATTTCGACGACAATCTTCGCCAGGCCATGCGGCGCGAGACCGAACTGTTCTTCGGCAGCATCATCAGCGAGAACCGCAGTGTGATGGATCTGCTCAATGCCGATTACACGTTCCTGAACGAGCGTCTGGCGCGGCATTATGGCATTCCGAACATCTACGGCACGGACTTCCGCCGGGTGGCGATCACCGATCCGGAGCGCCGAGGGCTGCTGGGACAAGCCAGTATTCTCACCGTGACCTCGCTGCCGACACGCACATCGCCGGTACAGCGCGGCAAGTGGATTTTGACCAACATTCTGGGTAACCCTCCCACCCCGCCGCCACCAAATGTTCCCGCGCTGAAAGACAATGAGGCAGGGGCCAAAAAGCTTTCCCTGCGCGAGCGCATGGAAATGCATCGTGCCAACGAGCCTTGCGCGGGCTGCCACAAAATCATGGACCCGCTCGGCTTCTCGCTCGAGAACTTCGACGCCGTAGGGCAATGGCGCAGCACAGACGATGGCTCGAAGATCGATCCATCCGGCACGCTGTTCAATGGCGCAAAGGTGGATGGTCCGCTGGCTTTGCGGGCCATGCTCACGAGCAAACCCGAAATCTTTTCCGGCGTTCTCACGGAAAAGCTGATGACGTACGCTCTGGGCCGCGGAGTCGAATACTCCGATATGCCCGCAATCCGCGCGATTCTGCGGGACGCGGCCCGCGACGATTACCGGTTTTCCTCCATCGTGCTCGGCATCGTGAAGAGCACCCCGTTTGAAATGAAAGAAAAAAAGGCGCAAGATTGACCAGAGAGGCGAAATGAGAATCAACACCAAGAAGCATCTTCCACGCCGCGCGTTCCTGCGCGGTGTCGGCGTAACGTTGGGTCTGCCGCTGCTCGATTCGATGATTCCGGCAAACACGCTGCTGGCGGATACCGCGGCGAAGCCGCAGCTTCGCTATGGCTTCTGCTACATGCCGCATGGCGCGGTCATGTCCAACTGGACGCCTGTGGCGGATGGCGCGGATTATGCGCTGCCTCGTACTCTCGCACCGCTCAAGAACGTGAAGGATTCGGTTCTCGTGCTGACCGGACTGGCTCACCGGAACGCCGGCTCGCTCGGGCCCGGTGACAGTGGCGGAGATCACGGCCGGGGACCCTCGGTATTTCTGAATGCCTCTCACCCGAAGCGCACCGAGGGCGAGGACGTTCGCGCGGGCACGACGATCGACCAGATCGCCGTGGAAAAGATCGGCCAGGACAATCCTCTGCCGTCGCTGGAATTGGCGACGGAAGACATGACCGGCCTGATCGGCGCGTGCGACGTGGGGTTCAGCTGCACCTATACCAACACGATCTCGTGGAAGACGCCCACCACGCCGCTGCCGATGGAAATCAATCCGCGCAACGTCTTCGATCGTCTGTTCGGCGATGGCAGCACAGCGACGGAACGCATGATGCGACTGCAGCGCGAACGCAGCATTCTCGATTCCGTGACTGCCGAAGTGAACCACCTGCAGGGCAAGTTGGGAGCCGGAGATCGCAACAAGGTTTCCGAATATCTGGACAACGTGCGCGAAATCGAGCGCCGCATCCAACTGGCCGAGAAGAAACAGACCGGCGAGAACGCGGGCGAGTTTCCGCCGCAGCCGATCGGCATTCCGGATAATCACGAAGAGCATTCGAAGCTGATGTTCGATCTGATGGCGCTGTCGTATCAGGCCGATATCACGCGCATCGTTTCGTTCATGATGGCGCGCGAAGTCAGTTATCGCACCTTCCCGATGATTGGCGTCAACGATCCGTTCCACGCAACCTCGCATCACCAGAACGATCCGGAGAAGCTGGAGAAGCTGACGAAGATCAACACGTATCACGTCGGCCTGATGGCCTATTTCCTCGAGAAGCTGCGCGCCACGCCGGACGGCGACGGCAATTTGCTGGATCACTCGCTCATCCTCTATGGAAGCTGCATGTCAAACAGCAACCTGCACAACCACACCCCGCTGCCGATTTTCGTGGCTGGCGGCGCCAACGGGCGGATGAAGGGCGGGAAACACATCAAGTATCCGAACGACACACCCGCGGCGAATCTGCTTCTGTCGATTCTGGACAAGGCCGATATCCATCTCGACAAAATCGGCGACAGCAACGGCCGGCTCGCGGGAGTTTAGTCGCATGAAACTATTGCTGGTTGGCGCGATCTCAGCGACAATCCTTCTCGCCGCCGCGGGTACCAGGGTCATCGACGCGGTGAAAGCCCACGACGCTGCAGCGCTGCGTTCGCTGGTGAAAGAGCATGCCGACGTCAACGCCCCCGAACCGGACGGCACCACGGCTCTGCATTGGGCCGCGCACTCGAACGACATGGAAGCAGTCGAGATCCTGCTTCGCGCCGGCGCCAACGCGAAGGCCTCCAGCCGCTATGGCGTGACGCCGCTCTCCGAAGCCGCAACCTACGGCAGCGCCGCTGTGGTCGAGGCTTTACTCAAGGCCGGCGCCGATCCGAATACGCTCACCACCGAGCGCGGCGAGACCGTGCTGATGACCGCTTCCCGCGCGGGCAATGTCGACGCTGTCAAGGTCCTGCTGGATCACGGGGCGAATGCCAATGCGAAAGAAACCTTCCGTGGCCAGACAGCCCTGATGTGGGCGGCGGCCGAGAACCATCCCGAAGTGGTGAAACTGCTTCTAGCCCACGGAGCGGATCCCAGGGTTCAATCGAATGATCGCGACACGACGCCGCCGAAGTTGATGGCAGGCACTCCGGCCGCGCCCATTTCGAAGGGCGGTCTGACAGCGCTGGTATTCGCCGCCCGGCAGGGTTCCATCGAGGCCGCGAGGGCTCTGTTGGGGGCAGACGCCGAGATCAACCAGCCGGATGCCGATGGACACACGCCTCTGCTCATCGCCATCCTGAATAATCACGACGATCTGGCCCAGATGCTGATTAGCAAGGGCGCGGATGTCAACGCCGCCGACAAAGACGGCAGAACACCGCTGTTTACGGCTGTGGATCAGCATGATGTCGACTGGTCGGATCGGCCTTTCGTCAAAGAGACGGACAAGCTTTCCAGTCTCGACATTATCAAGTCGCTGGTGGATCACAAAGCAAATGTCAACGCGCAGCTGACGGCGACTTCGATTATTAAAAAAGCTGCGCAGGACACTGCGGATCGTACGCTTTCGGTCGGCGCAACGGCTTTCATGCGCGCGGCTCGCAGCGGCGATGTCGTGGTGATGCAGTATCTGCTCGATCATGGCGCGGATCCGAAGCTGTCCAATAAGGATGGAGCGAATGCCCTGATGCTGGCCGCGGGGCTTGGTTACACCGATGCCAATCGCTCGACCGAACCCGAAGCGCTGGCAGCGGTGAAGCTTTGCATGACCCTGGGCTTCGATGTCAACGGCGCGACGGACAAGGGCGAAACGGCGATTCACGGGGCGGCACGGCGCGGCGCGGATTCGATCATTCAGTACCTGGCAGATCACGGCGCCAATATCAACGCGGCCAACAAGCAGGGTCTTACGCCTCTCGACCTCGCTCTGGGCAAAGGCGGCGGGGCGGCGGCACGGCAGCCGCCAAAGGAAAAAACGGCAGCGCTGATCCAGAAACTGGGCGGCACTCCGGGTGTCGAAGCTACGCAGGTCGCCAAAGCGGAATAGAGCGTTTCGCGACGCACAGTCAGAACTCGGGCCGGATTCCAGAATCGGGATCACGGCCCGTTCGTTCGTTTGCAGTAAGATAAGAACCGCAGATCCGAAGGAGATCCAGATGTCGAAATCCACTAAAAGCCCGGTAGGCCGCCGCGGCTTTCTGAAAGGTGCGGCCGCGGGCGCGGCGGCGCTGGTTGCCAGTCCTGTCGCCGTGAGGGCGCAGGAAAGCACCACGGCCCAGAACAAACCAGTGACTTCGCTCCCCAACGCCAGGCTTGCCGCCGCGGAAACGACGGCACCGGCCGCGCGAGTGGAGGTTTATCATACCGACCGCCCCGGCTCCGATTTCATGTACGACGTCATCAAGACGCTGGGCTTCGAATACGTTTGCGCCAATCCCGGATCCAGTTTCCGCGGACTGCACGAATCCATTGTGAATTACGGCGGCAACAAGGGCCCGGAGCTGCTCACCTGTTGCCATGAGGAGTCTTCGGTGGCGGCGTGGAGAAGACGTTTGGCATCTCCCTGGCCGCAAGCGACTTTGAGCAACTGGCCCGCGAGCGCGATGTCGTCGTAGGCGATCTTACGAACTGATTCTTCGCAAGATCCGTTTTCACCATACCGTGCCTGACCATGTTCGCCTGAACTTCGCCATCTGGGAGGAATTGCGGCAAAAGATTGGCTACGCGGCCGGGCGTCGCCGTCGACGACGTGCAATTGAAGACGCCGCTGGAGACGCTCTTTCCGCTGGAAACTGTGCCGCATGGCTGGGAAGCTTTGCACGCAGCGGGCCCGTACCGCATCGCCACGCTGGGCTACCCTGCGGCTGTCCGCCCGATTGGCATTTTACTGGCGGCCGCGATGGCCCTGGTCGAGCAGTTCCGCATTTGGGATATTCCGGGCGCCATCTGGCTGTGGCCTATCCTGGGGTTGTTCTGGGTTCCGATGTTCGCTGAGACGTATGGCAAGATGATGCGCACTCTGGCGGCATGGCGGCTTCGCTTCCCGCTTGGGATGAAGACCGTCAAAGACCTGGTGCGGGACGTCTTGAGGAACAACTCTGAAGCGATCGTCGTGGCCAAACAGGGCAAGGTCGCGGGCGGAGACTACATCCCAGTTGACGACCGCTGCATTGCCGTTCGGCAGCAGCTTCGGCAGATTCTTTCCGATGTGCTGGGCGTGACATTGAGAAGGTAACGCTGGAGAGTCGTTCGGTGGCCGAT
>CAWBIS010000024.1:0-32898 GCA_963788485.1 Terriglobia bacterium | reverse complement strand
ATAGATACTCTTTGATGTCCCGGCCACGAAACCATCTTCTCTATGGCGCTTGGATTCACGAATGAATACCGGTGTTCAATTGCTGACAATCGCGCCATGCGGCGAAACAACTTTCGGACCGTACCCTCTGCAAGGAGATTAGCTGCAAAGTCAATGAAGGCATGATGGACGTCGTGAGGAGGGGTTGCTATCACAATGCGGTTAATGTGTGCGGTTGTCATTCCTACCCCTTCTGGTAGCAAATAGCTGATATTGACGGAGGTTTCAGGACAGGTTACACAACGAGCTACGCTGTCCCCAACTTGTCTCAAAGACAGAAGGGTGAATTTGGCCATGATTATCCAATTGCCTGATATGGACACTCTGGGTCCCTGAATAATATCATATTGAGCTAAGAGGCTGTCGAACTCGATCTCGCGGACCGGCCGGTCGCCGCGGATCGCCAGGCCGACGGCGGTCCCGACGATGGCCGACTCCGCGAAGGCTGGTCGATGACGCGGTCCTCACCGAAGTCCTTCTGCAGGCCGTCGGTGATCCGGACGACGCCGCCGAGTCGACCGATCTCTTCACCCATAGAGGACTTTGGGGTTCTTCTCCATCGCCCGACGCAGCCCCTCGTTGAGCGCTTTCGCCATGGTCATCGTGATCATCGCCATTCGAGGACGACCTCCCGCTGATTCCTAGGTCGATCATCTTCGCGGCGGCCCTCTTCAATGAGCGGGTGTGGTGCGGCGTAGGCATTGTCGAACATCATGATGGGGTCCGGTCGGCTCATGGCCAGACGTCCTCGGCGACTGCAGGGCCATCGTTCGGCCTGTCGTTTACCGCGTCAAAATCGAGTGTTCTTCACCTTGTTCGCGTGGAGCAGCGTTTTGACCCGCTCGACCGGGTCACGATGCTTCCACACCTCTACTTCGGCGTCAATGCGATAACACGTGAGGTCATCGGACGTGGTGTGCGCGCCGATCCGATAGGTGTAGGCCTCGATCAGCGTTGGCCCGCCCCCGACGCGGGCCTATCCGGTGCTCACTTGGTCACCTCGTAGACCGCCAGCACGTATTGCGTCCACGCGCACACCGGGAAACCGAAGCCGTGCGCGCGGTCAATACAGCAGATATTCGACTGTACGGAGGAAGGAGTGGAAATTCCCCACTCATTGTTCTGGCAGAAGGACACCACGGCACGTTCAACGACGCGGCCCAGACGAAAGCCTCCATCACGTCACCCTGGCTCGACGCGCCGTCACCGAAGAAGGCCATCGAGGCCTCCTCGGCGCCATCGCGCTCGATTCCATCGCGTAGCCGACGGCGTGGAGACACTGGCTCCCGAGCACGACCGTCGAACCTGATGGCGATTCTTCTGTGATCCCAGCCGCCGTTGCTCACCGCGCGAAAGAGGCGCAGCATGTCTCGGGCGGCACGCCGCGGCACCACACGATGCCGTGTTCACGATAGGTCGGAAAGGTGAAGTCTCCCGGGCGAGGGCCCGACCCGCGCCCGTCTGGGCGGCCTCCTCACCCTGAATTGGGGCCCAGAGCGCGAGTTGTCCCTGGCGCTGCAGGGAGGTCGACTCGTTGCAGAGGCGTCGGATGATGACCATGTCCACGGTCACAGACCGAAGATCTGCGTCACCGTTAGGCTCTGTGGACTCGTCATCCGCTCTCGATTGCGTTCGCCCTCGGCGTCAACAATTGAACAAGTTCTTCGTCGATCATCGACACCTCCTTCACAATGCCCCCGGAATTACCCTATCCCCCTACCATGAATTGGTGCCCCCGTTTGCTGGTCGAGTGAGCCCGCTGCGCGGAACCGTGACTTTCGATTGTATCTATTCGGGGCAGGTGATTCTCGCTACTCGGCAGTAACTTGACGGTCGTCGGGTGCCCTTTCAGGTCTCTAGCCAGACGCGTTCAAGTCTATCGGTTGGTTTTGCCACTTCTCCGACTTGCCGTTCCTCATCACCGGCGCGCTGTGGGGTGGCGCGATGGTACCGTTTCGACGAACGCGTACTGTGTTTGAGCTGATCGTGCTCGGTCTCGCCGAGTGCCGGTCTGGCCGTGAACGCCGGCCTTCACGATTCGCCCACCTGGTCTTGCTCCTTCTCCTCGCCGCCCTCTCGGCCGGCTTCGCCGGCTTCTCTGGCCCTCTTCGGACGCGGCAATCCCCAAGCTAGTGAAGCCTGAGACTGGTCGCGTCGTCCCTCGCTCAACCAGGTCGCGGTGAACTCCGCGGTCATCGGTCCGGCCCTCGCCGGTGTCTTGACTGCGAGCGTCGGCCTCTTCTCGTGCTACACGATCGACGCGATTACTACCTTGCGCTCCTTGACCTTGTTGACGTCGTTCATGTCCGCGATGCCCGCCACCGATGAGCGCGCCGGCACACGAATGATGCGCGCGATCGGCGACGGCTTTCGCTACGTACGCAGCCACGCCGTCGTGCAAGCCGTCTACCTCGTGGACATGAACGCCATGGTCTTTGGACTCCCTCGAGCACTCTTCCCCGCGGTCGCACTGACCCTCTACCACGGAGGGCCGCAGACGTTCGGGCTGCTCTCCGCGGCGCCCGGTGCCGGCGCACTGCTCATGGCGGTCGTCACGGGATGGATCGCTCACGTTCGACGCCAAGGTCGTCTCGTCGCGGTCGTCGTGATCGCCTGGGGAGTGGCGATAGCCATTTTGGTCTGGTCCACGTCTTCTGGATCGGACTCGCCTGCCTCGCAGTGGCCGGCGCGATGGACGTCATCTCGACGGTGCTCCGCAACACCATCTTGCAGGAACACGCCATCACTGACGAGTTCCGCAGCCGAATCTCGTCGATTCAGATGGCGGTGGTCACGGGAGGACCGAGACTCGGCGACGTGGAGTCGGGCGTCGTGGCGAACTTCTCGTCAACGGAGTTTTCCATCGTGTCGGGCGGCATCGCGTGCATCGTCGGCGTACTCGTCCTGATCAGGGTGGCGTCCGACGTTCTGGCAGCAGGGCAAGATTTAACCGGTTCATCAAAGCCGCTCCACCGATGAGGAGGTTGTGCGCAACCACTCAGTGGGGGTAGAGACGAAAACCCACCTGCTCCTTGTGTGCGAGTGATCGGTAGAAGGCGCCCGCGCTGTCGGTGATGAGATCGATGCGGGCCGCGCCCACGAGGGTGAACGCGTACGCCACCAGGAGGCGCGCAAGTCCGCGACGCCGACGCCCCTTGTCGATCACGAGCAACGAGGAGGTGAGCCTGAATGGCACCGTCACTCTGGCAGTAGGCGAAACCCGCGACGTCGCCGTCAACGGTTGCCACGACGGCAACGACGCCTGGCGCCTCGAACACGCGACGGGCGCGAGCCGGATCTTCGACGTACGTGGTCCAGCCTTCGTCGCGGCACAGGGCAAGCGCGTCGAGGTCATCGTCCTCGTATCGTCTGCATTCGACGCGATCGCCCACCATCTCAGTATCGCCGCCGAACGCGTTAGGCGCTGCGGACGGGAATTGACTTGTGCCGCGCGTTGGTGACCGCGGCCGGCTGACCACAGGCCGCGTCGATCGATCGGCCTCTAGTGTTGCGAACTGTCGCGTTCACACCCAACTCGATCAACCCTTCACGGAAGTCGTGGACGCGCTGCCCTGACGAGCCGCGCACGAGGTAGCCGGGCGTCGGGTGAGGGGAATGAGGTTCACGTGCGCTCGAAGCGAACGAGCGTACGTCGCGAGCTCATCGATGTCGCGTTCTCGGTCGTTGACGCCGTCAATGAGAGCCCACTCGAAGCTCAGCCGGCGACCGGTCGTGTCCATCCAGAATTGGCACGCGTCGTGGAGACGTTCGAGCGGATAGCGACGATTGAGCGGTATTAGTTCGTCGCGGTCCTTGTTGTTCACCAAGTGCAGACTGACCGCCAGCGTGAGGGGCAGTCCCATCTTCGCCATCTTCTCAATCGCGGGCGCCACGCCCACCGTCGAGACGGTGAGGTGCCGCGCGGAGAGTCCGCGGTCTGTTGGAGCGATCGCACGACGTTCATGGTCACGAGGTAGTTGGCCAGTGGTTCTCCCATCCCCATGAAGACGACGTTGGAGAGTCGCCGTGGCGCGGCAGCCCGCGCGGCGAACATGACCTGCTCGAGCACTTCACCCGAGGTCGGTGTCGAGTTGAACCCCGCCTGACCGGTAGCGCAGAACGTGCAACCCATCGCGCACCCGGCCTGACTCGAGACACAGACCGTCACCCGATCTTCGTAGTTCATCAAGACCGTCTCGATCGTGGCGCCATCGCGTAATCGAAAAACCCACTTCCTCGTGGCGCCGAGGTCGCTCTGCACGTCGTTCGCGACCTCGATGCTCGGAGGGAGTGCGGCCAGTCTCGCTCGCAAGGTCTTGGGGATGGTCGTAATCTCGTCGACGCGTTGAGCCTCGACCCAAGAATCTCATGCCAGACCTGATCAACCCGGTAACGAGGTTCACCTGGAGCGTCGCCATCTCATCTTTGGACACTTCGTAGGCCGAGGACATGACGTAACGCTACGTGCTTGCGAGGCGCGCACCTCGCTTCGTCGGAGGTCGTGAAACTCTGCTTGACTTTGTGACGGCGGTACCCAGCCCATGACATCAGGAGTAGCAATGGAACTCAACAACACATCGGCCGTCGTCACCGGAGGCGCTTCGGGACTCGGGAGGCGACCGCCCGCGCCCTGCTGCGCGCGGCGTCAAGGTCGTGGTGGCCGACCTCAACGACGACACCGGGCGCAGAATCGCCGAAGCGATCGGCGGCGCCTACGCGCACTGCGACGTCACGAACACCGACAGGTCATCGAGGCCATCGAAGCGGCCAAGGCGATGGCCCCCTGTGGAGCGCCGTGAACTGCGCGGGCATCGGCTGGGCGACGCGCACCATCGGCAAAGACGGCGAGTACGCCTCGGCCCACGACCTCGACCTCTACCGCAAGTCATCGAGATCAACCTCATCGGCACCTTCAACGTGTGTCGCCTCGCCGCGACCGCGATGAGCCACAACACACCCGACGTCGACGGCATGCGCGGCGCGATCGTGAACACCGCTTCGGTCGCGGCCGAAGACGGACAGATCGGTCAGGTCGCGTACTCGTCGTCCAAGGGCGGCATCGTGGGACTCACGTTGCCGCTCGCGCGCGACATCGCGCCCATTGGCGTGCGGGCCAACTGCATCCTTCCGGGACTCATCGACACCCCATCTACGGCACGGGCCCCCAGTCCGACGAGTTCAAGGCGCGCCTCGGCGCGGGCGTGCTCTTCCCCAAGCGACTGGGCTACTCCGAGGAGTTTGCGTCACTCGCGATCGAGCTGCTCGCCAACAGCTACATGAACGCCGAGTCGATCCGCATCGACGCCGGCATCGGATGCAGCCCAAATAACAGATCAGCTTGTAGGTCGAGGTCTCTCGTGTCGGGAGACAGAGACGAGACCGACCAACGGACATGAAGACGCCACCGTCGACCTCGAGGAACTGCGCGTCGACTCCACGACTGAGCGTCGTATCGATACTGCAGTGCGTACCGGCACGCAAGAGACGAGCGCGTTTTGCGTCTGCGCTGAGCCTCGCCCTCGAGGACGATCGCCACTGTCGCCGTCGCCAGTCGCGTGGGCGGACCGACCTCTTCGCCCGTGACGTCGACGCGCACCTGGGCGAGACCGGTCACCGCGTGATGCTCGGCGTAGGCGCGCACGGTGCCGGCGACGCACATCCGCGAGCGCGGCGAGGAGCAGGTCGACCGCGTGAACACCGTGGTCACCGTCGCGCGACGACTGCACGGTCACCGCGCCATTCGTGAACTCGAAGAGTCCCCGTGCACTCGACGTCAGGCTCACGCTGCGCAGGTGTTGCTCGACCAACGGTTCACTCGTAGGCATGGGCCGCCTCGATCGTTGCCGCCAGTACGGCTCGGGACTGTAGGGCGCGTAGGCACCGGGTACGTAGGTGACCGACTCGAGGTCACCAGTAGGGAACGAACCGTGGCGCTCAAAGACCGGCCACGACACCGGAGAGCGCCGATTGATGCCGACGTCGATGCCTTGGAAGGGCGCCATGCCGAGCAGCATCAACGCGCCGTCCAGTCGGGCCCGCTCCTCGCCATCAACGAGTAGCGCGAGGTTCCACTGGTAGTCCGCGATCCCCTCGACGTCGAGTGTCACGTCGTGGGAGCCGGCACTGAGCGGGCCGGCGTCGGCCTCGTACAGGTCGCCGTACTCGTTGTAGGCGAGTCGAAGACGTCGACCCTCGACGTAGACCACGTAACCGCCGCCCTGATCACCGTGGGCGAAGAGGACGCCGTCGTCGAGTGCGCCGTGCACCAGCGTCGCCGTGGCTTGGAAGGACCGCAGCGTCACGAGTTTCGACGAGCGGTACCGCTGAGAGTGTGGGGCGTGCCCGCAAGAATCCGCACCGGTTCGGTCAGGCGATCCTCGAAGGGCCGACGGACGGTCCCCATGTAGCCCGTGAAGTCGTTGAGCGGGAAGACCTTGTTGTCCCACGCGCTCTGCTCCCACGCGGCCGACAGCTCGCGGACCAGTCCCGGACGTTCGAGTGCCACGTTGTGGCGCTCCGTCGGGTCGTCACGGATGTCGTCGGCCTCCCACTCCTCGTAATGATCAGGCGTCCGGCCGGTGCAACGTAGAGACTCCAACCGTCCCTGTAGAAGCTTCGATTGCCCATGAACTCCGGACGCTGCTCGCGGTGGGTATTGACGTCATCACGATCGTTCAACGACGCGGCGAAGCTCGCGCAGGAGCTTCCCGAACTGGATGGGTGGTGGGCCGAGGCGGCGGCGCCGGATGTGGGCTGGGCGCTCGGCGACGGTAAAGAACACGACTCCGATCCCGCCTGGGACGCCCTCGAAGCCGAGCAGCTTTACACCATGCTCGAAGACAAGATCATTCCGGAGTTCTACAACAGGGATCAGTCGGGTCTTCCGGTGGAGTGGGTGAAGAAGATCTGCGAAAGCATGGCGCGGTTGACGCCGGCGTTTTCGGCGAATCGCGCGGTGCGCGAATACACCGAGAACTACTATCTGCCCGCGGCGGACAACTACCTTGCCCGCTCAGCGGACAATGGCAAACTCGGGGTGGAGTTGCTCGACTGGCGGCGTCGCGTGGCGGACCATCTGCCGCGGCTGCGTTTCGACGAGCCGAAGGTGGAGACTTGCGGGGATCGACATTGCTTCTGCGTACAGGCGTATCTGGATGAAATCGATCCCGACGCGGTGAGGATGGAGCTTTATGCCGAAGGCCGCGACGGCGCACCGCCTTTCCGCCAGGTGATGACGCGCGGGAACCTGCTTGCGGGCACGACCAACGCCTACAGCTTCTCAGCCGCCGTTCCCGGCGATCGTCCCGCCGAGGAGTACACGCCGCGGATTGTGCCTTATCACGCGGCGGCGGCGGTGCCGCTCGAGGCTCCGCAGATCCTCTGGTACCGCTAGCCCGGTCCGCGAGAACATAGCTGCATGCTCACCAATGAAATCGTAAAACAAATCGCCGCGCGCGCCACCCAGGCGGCCGCCGCGATTCCCTGCCCCATCTCTATCGTGATTGTCGACGACGGCGCTAATCTCATCTATGCCGAGCGCATGGACGAAGCGATGATCGCTACGTTCGAAGTGGCGCACCGCAAGGCGCGCAGCGCCGTGCTGTTCAAACGCCCGACGAAAGCCTTCGAAGAGATGCTCGCGGGTGGGCGCATGGCCGTGCTGAAACTGCCCGGAGCCATGCCGCTCGAAGGCGGCGTTCCTCTGATGATCGGCGGGAAAGTCGCGGGCGGTGTCGGCGCCAGCGGCGGCACTGCCCAACAGGACGGCATCGTCGCCAACGCCGCGGCCGAAGCGCTCGCCGGAATCCTCGCCGGAAAAACCGGGTAACCTTTTTCCGCATCCTCGGTTCTCCTGAATGAAGGTTGAATCGGAAGCGTTTTGAACGAGCATACCGATCACGAGCGGATGACCGCCGTCGCGCGCGGAGAACTCGGAAGCATGTCTGAGATCTATCGCAATCGCCATCGGACCTTGTTTCGCTTCTTCTTCCGCCTGACCGGCCGCCAGGCGACGGCGGAAGATCTGGTTCATGAGGTTTTCCTGCGCATGATTCGCTACCGCCATACCTACCGCGAAGAGTATGCGGACGGGGGATTCGAATCCTGGATGTACCGGATCGCCCGTAACGCAATGGCGGATCATGCGCGGAAAAACCGGCATGAATCGGCGCCTGCAGAGGGCGAAATGGAATCGATCGAGAGCGGCCGGCCGACGCCGTTTGAGACGACGGCGAAACGGCAGGATCTTGCGCTGCTGCACCGGGCGCTGCGCGAGTTGCCCGACGAGAAGCGCGAACTGCTGGTGCTGACGCGGTTTCAGGACCTCTCGTATGAACAGGTCGGTGGCATTCTCGGCTGCGGCGCCGGCACGGTCAAGACCCGCGTCTTTCGCGCCATGAAGGAATTGAGCGATATCTATGCGGAATTGTGTAAGGATAAAGCGTCATGACATGCGGTGAAGCGAAGCCGCTGATGGCCGCTTCCTGGTTGGGCGAGTTGGATCGGTCCGCTGCGGCGGGGTTCGAGCGGCACATCGAGACTTGCTCCGAATGCGGCGCGGAAATGGCGGCCCTCGGCGGTCTGTGGGACAGGCTCGGCGATATGCCGGCCCCTGAGCCCAGCCCAACGCTCGATGCGCGCTGGAAGGCGACGCTTCGATCCTTCGCGCCCGCGCGCAGTCGGCCCATGTTGCCCTGGTTTCGCCATTCTGTATGGCAGGGGGCGATTGCCGTGGCGTGCACCCTCGTCGGCGTCATTATCGGAGCGAATCTGCCCCATCGTAATAACGACGAGATCGCGAAACTCCGGGAAGAAGTCGCCGGCACACGCGCCATGGTGGCCCTGTCGCTGCTCCAGCAGCAATCCGCCACCGAGCGTCTGCGCGGAGTCGATTACACCGGCCGGCTGCCGACCATGGAACCGCAGGTGGTATCGGCGCTCACCCAGGCCGTCGCGCACGATGCCGATGTCAACGTGCGCCTGGCCGCCATCGATGCGCTGACCAAAGTGGCAACCCGTCAGGACGTGGTCGACTCGCTCACGCGTTCGCTGCCGCAGCAGGAATCCCCCATGGTCCAGGCGGCGCTGATCGATTATCTGGTCGACGCCCACGATCGGCAGGCCGTCGGAACTCTGCGGGAACTGGCCACGCGGACCGATCTCAACCCGGCCGTACTGGAACGGGCCCATTTCGCGCTGCGCCAGTTAAGCCAATAAAGACGCTGACCCGATAACACCGGAAGGAAACGAAATGTACTATCCGAAAATCGCTCTCGTGGCGGGTGCGCTGGCGCTCGCCTCCACCATCTTCAGCGCCTCGCGCGACTGGAATACCGAAGCCCGGGAACCGTTCCACTACAGCTTTTCCGGCGATAGAACCATCGACGTCGATAACGTCAACGGAACCATTCAGGTCACCGGCGACGGCGGCAACACGATACGAGTCGAAGGTGAAAGAGTGACTCACGCGCGGGATCGGGACGCGGTGGATCGCGCCGGACGCGAAGTAAAGCTCGACGTGAACGAACGGGGCGGGATCGCCCAACTCTACGTCAATGGGCCGTTCCGCGGCAACAACCGCACGAGCGATTATCATGGCTTTCATTCCCATTCAGACGCCAACGATTATGAAGTGGACTACAACTTCAACATCCATGTGCCGCGCGAGACGGAACTTCGCCTGCGGTCCGTCAATGGCGAGATGAAGACCGATCAGACCAGCGGCAAGTTCGATCTTCACAGCGTCAATGGCGCTGTTGGCATGACCGCGATCGCGGGCTCCGGCGCGGTGAACGTCGTCAATGGCCGGATTCGGATCGCATTCCGCGAGAACCCGAAGGCCCCAAGCGAGTTTCATTCCGTGAACGGCGCGATCGAGGCGACGTTTCCGCCGAATCTGTCGGCGGATCTTCGTCTTTCAACTGTGAACGGTCAGGCGTATACGGACTTTGATGCATCCGCACTCGCCAACGCCCCGCTCGCGCAGAACGGGAATGGGAAGTTCGTGTACAAATCGGATCGCCTCACCCGCGTACGCATAGGATCGGGCGGCCCCGAGCTGAAATTCGAGACGGTGAATGGCGATATTCGGATTAAGAAGGGATAACAGATGAATCGGCTGATAGCGTTGGTTTTCGTTTGCGCCGCATTTGCGGGCGCGCAGGAGAAGGTCGCCGTACCGCTTTCGGACCCCTCGCGGCCGGCCACCGTGAAGGCCCGTCTGGTTTCGGGAAGCATTACGGTGACGGTGGGAAGCGCTCCACAGGTTGTTGTAGAATCCGGATCGCCGCGAACTCCCGGACGTGATGCTGTTCCGAACAACGTCCCGCCCGGGATGCACCGCATCGATATCGGCGGCCGTGGGTTCAACGTCGAAGAAGATCACAACTTCGTGATGATCAGCGCCGCTCGCGGAGGCCTGGGCGAGAGTCTCGTCATTCAGGTTCCGGCCAATACTTCGCTCGATCTGCGCACGGTCAACGGCCGCGTCGATGTTACCGGAGTCAATGGCGACCTCGACGTGGAGAACACGAACGCGTCGATCGATCTGAAGGATGTGTCCGGCGCGGTCTCTGCGAGCACGATCAACGGGAGCGTGACGGTCGGTCTGGCCCGTGTCGCGCCGGATAAACCGATGTCCTTCAGTTCCCTGAATGGCAAGGTGGACGTAACTCTCCCGGCCGACACCAAAGCCCGTCTGCGCCTCAAGACCACCAACGGGGCGATCTTCAGCGATTTCGACGTGAAGATGGAGCCGGACACCACCCGGCCGGTAGTCGAGGACGCGCGCGGTCAGGGCGGCAAATACCGCATCCGAATGGATCGAGGCACCGGGGTTTATGGATCGATCAACGGCGGCGGCCCTGAGTATTCGTTCCAGACCATGAACGGAACAATCCTCATTCACAAAAAATAGTGGCTCAATGTGAAGCCTTACCTATGCCGATCAGCAACCCGCCGGTGATCCCCATGGATCGTTCATGATCCCGCCCGAAGGTATAGTCATAGCCGGGTTCCAGGTACCATCCGAATCTGTGTTTACCGGTAGGCCAGAACATAAAGTCCAGCACGGCCTCACCCGCGAACGAGTTGGTGGTTACGCCGTATTGCCTCGTGTGAACCCATTCCGGGCCAATGCCGATCATAAACTCCGCTTTCTTTGAGAAGGTCCAGGGCTTCTTGAACAGAAAATCGGTGTCCCATTCCGTCGAATGCCGAGTGAAAAGAGGAGTAACGCCCGCTTCCAGTTCCAGCCAGTTCTCGATCGGCGTTACTTCAGCCGCAAGATCCGCGCCGAAGCTTGATCCGCCTTTGAGATTCCAACTGCCGGCTCCTCCCAACTCGACGATTGCAGCCGGATCGTCGGCGTCATGATCGGCCTTCTGCGCGAAGCCGCTTCCCGTGCAGAAAAGCAAAGACACTGCGAACAGCGACGTTGCGGGTTTCACGGAGTGATCGACCCTGCGGGTTCGGATTGGCTCATACCTGGGGATTATAGTTCGCGGGTTCCGCGAATGCGATCACAACCCGGCTGTTTTTATTTTCTGGCCCGAATCTCCTGATTTCCGTTAAATTTCCCGCCTGAACGGCACTGACACCTTATCGGTCCGATCTGCTCCCGCTGGCACAATCGGACCGGACGGACCGCCCGCATGCCCGAGCGCATCAATAAGCTTCAACCCGACCGAACTCTCTATCTCCGCGGTTTCGACAGCTTCGCCGCCGCCGCCTCGATTCACAATGCGTCGCCCACCGGATTCGAGATCAGCGGCACTTTCCGCGATCCGGCCGATTTCGCCGTCGCCGTCCTTTACGACGCCGATAACACTTTTGAACATCCGTCGATCCGATATCTGCCCGATTTCAACCTCGCCGGCATCGTCCTCACCTTCAGCCTTCTCTACACCGACGCGGTGCAGCCGATCGATTCGCCCAAATACAACTGGATCGATTGGGCCACGCTCGATTGCGTCCTCGAAGACGGCAACACCGCCGGCATTCCGCTTCTGGATAACGCGATGCTGGCTGACGCGGCATTCCCCGCGGCCACCGCAACCCTCAATGTCATCGTCAATGGAGTTCAGGCCGGTAACGAGCTGACGCTCTGGTACGAGAATCTCGCCTTCGATTACACGGTTCCCGGCGGACTCAGCGGATCGGCGGTCTACTTTGCCCAAAGCACGCCCTCGACCGCCAGCATTTCGGTGGGAGACACCACCTATACCTACAATGTGACTACTCCCGGAGGGGAAGATGGGGCGACCATCGCGGCGGGCGTGGCAGACTGCGGCCGCTTCCGATCCGCAGGTGGCATTCAGCGTCTCCGGCAGCACCATTACCTTCACCTCCAAAGTGAACACGGGGGGGTCGGTAAATGTGAGCGGATACCAGCTCTGGCTGATTACCGACCCGCCGGAGTTCGTTTTTGCGAATACCATCGCGGCCCAAATCAATGGCTGCGACTGGATTGGTGCGAACACCACGCATGGTCTGATCGCCACTGCCGCCGGCGCGGCGATCGGCGTCACCGCCGCGCAATATGGCACTGTCAACGTCGATGGAACGTCGGTGACCTGGGTCTCCGGCACTAAGTTTTCCGGGCTCACGCCGGGTTCGACGATTCTGCTGGGGGGAGCGGCGTATTCGGTGTCGAGCGTGCAATCCCCTTTACAACTGACCCTTACCTCAGTGGCGCCCAATGCCTCCGGCGTGCCATATCTCGCGCCGCGCGGTGGCCGGGATGGCAATATGATCCAGCTTTACTCGCTGGCGAATTCACCCTCCACGCTTTCGTTCGATCAATCTTCGGTGCAGCTTGCGGGTGGAAGCTCGGCCGTGACCTGGAACCTCTCGATCGACTTCACGGCCCTGGGTATCGATCAGCTCCGTCAGTGCTGGCTCACCTTCGCCCCGTCGCTCGCCAACGGCGCGGCTTTCAGCGCTTCCGAATGGCTCGCGACTTTCTCCAACTGGCAGCTGAGCGATCCGAATTCGGTGGCCGCCCTGCAGGTCGCTGGACCGGGCAGCCTTCGCATTGAGGAAGACAGTCCGGCCTGCGTTTTCACCGCTAACTGGAGCATCGAAGCGGGCTATTACTCCAGGTATTTCGCAGCGGCGGCGAGCCTCGTGAACGAATCCGTGACAGTGACCTACACCTGCCAGTTCACCCACAATCTCTATCTCGGAACATCCCTTTATACCGATCGCGGCGTGGCCGGAGTGAGTCTTGACGGCGATACCGGGACTCAGCTGAATTGCTATCTGAACACCGCTACCGCGGTCGTCACGAGGCGGCTGCTGAGATCCTCGGTGCCCGCGGGAAAACACACCGTCACCATAAGTGTTGTCGAGGCGGGGGCGGTGTATTTCGACTTTCTTGAAGCCGCTGTTCTGTCCGACGTTCCCGACCCCCTTGCGCCGCGCCCCGGTATTTCTGCCGCTCTCGACTTCGATACCAACCAGACTTACATGGTTTCCCCCGCCCGCCTGACGTGGATGATGAACAAGCTGGGCTACGCCGCTCCCATAAACGAATATCTCGGGGTCTTCTGGTGGAACCAGCGCGCGGCGGTCGGCGGATCCATGTCAACCGCTCAGGTCACCGTCGGCGGGACCTTCGCCGGCGGCGATTCAATCATTCTCGAATTCAATCCGCCGGATGGAACTCAGCTGGGAAAATCCGTGTTTCCCGCCGACACCCCGGACACGATCGCGGCGCACTTTGCGTATTACATCAACAGCGCGCTGACGAGTGCGTGGGCATCGGCGAGCGGCGCCGTTCTCACCATTACAGGCCGCTCGGCCTCATCGCCTTACAACCTCGTCTTATCCGCGACGGTCAACTCCGCGGCCGGAACCGCGACCATCTCGCCCCCGCAGCCCGCCGCGGGGATCGCTCCAACGTGGATCGTCGACGATACCGTAAGCCCTCCCATTAATCGCGGAGTCTCCGACTGGCATACCGATTTCTATTCGCAATGCGCCGCGCTCGGGCTCGAAGTGGTGACGTCCTGTTCTCTGGAACTCGTCAATCCCCCCGACGGATACGCCGCATTGTTTCCCAACCAGACGCCGGTCGCGACCGCCACCGGATTCGGCACATTGAATTCGACCCAATGCGCCGTCGGGGCTTCGAATCTGCTCGCATACCAGCAGGCGGTTTATCGGCAGATCGCCCAGATGCAATCGGCCGCGGGATTAACCCCCTGCGTGCAATATGGCGAGTTCCTCTGGTGGTATTTCGCTGGTCCCGGCGGTATGGCCTATTACGACGCCGAGACCGCCGCCGCCGCTCAAGCTGCGCTCGGCCGCCCTTTGTATGTCTTCCTCACTCCGAACGACGACCCCACGGTCAACGGCAGCGCCGATGCCATTTTCCTGCGGGATCGGCTGCGGGATCACGTGGCCGCGCTTGTCGGCGATATTCGCTCCGCATACCCGAACGTGAAATGCGAGGTGCTCTGGCCGTACGATGTGAATTATCCAATCCCGACCGGCGGCGAAGGGGGCCAGTTGAACTGCTTCGTCAATCTGCCGGTGGAATGGCAACAGCAGTCTTCGAGCGGCCTTGACACCATGAAAGTGGAAGCGCTCGCCTTCACCACGAGCCTGCGAAACCTCAATCTGGCGGAGCAGGCGGTGCAGCTGTTTCCCTCCTTTGGATGGCCTTTGACTGCCCTTCGCTATCTCGTGCCGGTCTTCGGTTCGGCCACGCCGTGGACGCGCGAACTGTCGCTGGTATGGTCGGCGGGAATTCCCATTGCCAACCTCTGGGCTCTCGACCATGTCTGCCTCTACAACCTGGATGTGCCCGAACCGCCGCTCGATCGGCGATCCGTCGTGAAGACTCGATGAGTCAATCTTTGTGGTATAAAGTTATTTGTGATCGACTCACTCAAAGCCCGTCCGAGCGCCTGGCTTCCGATTGTCATGTCCTCGGTGGCTCTTGTGTTGGTGGTTGGCCACATCGCGGCATTCGGTGTCGCCCGCCAGTCCGACGAGGGAACCGAAGCGCATCTGTGGCAGATACTCATGGCGGCGCAAGTGCCCATAATCGCGTTCGCCGCGGTGAAATGGCTGCCGCGATCTCCCCGGCCGGCGCTGCTGGTCCTGGCGCTGCAAGCCGGCGCCGCACTGGCCGCGATCTCCCCCGTGTATCTGCTTCACTGGTAGACGATCGCTCATTGAGTATCCTGATATGGATGGCGCCAGAAGCGGAAGCCGGGGCGGTACCTGAAGGCATCACAGCCTGGCAGCGCGTCCAGAACGCGCGCCATCCCAAGCGGCCGCACACGCTCGACTACGTGCAGCGCATTCTGACGGATTTCCAGGAGATCCACGGTGATCGCCTTTTTGGCGACGATCCGGCGATCGTCTGCGGCATGGGGCGTCTCGACGGCCAGCCGATCATGCTGATTGGAGAGCAGAAGGGCCGCGACACGAAACAAAAGCTCTATCGCAATTTCGGCATGCCCAAACCCGAGGGCTACCGGAAGGCTCTGCGTGCGATGCAGACGGCGGCGAAATTCGGCCGGACGATCATCACCTTTCTGGATACCCCGGGCGCATACCCGGGAATCGACGCCGAAGAACGCGGCCAGGCCGAAGCCATTGCCCGGAACCTGCGCGAGATGGCCCGTCTTCCCGTTCCCTTGATCGCCGTATGCATCGGCGAAGGCGGCAGCGGCGGCGCGCTGGCGCTTGGCGTTGCCAATCGCGTGTACATGCTGGAGAACGCCGTTTACAGCGTCATCACGCCCGAAAGCTGTGCGTCGATCATCTATCGGGATTCGGGCAAGGCCGAACAAGCGGCCGCCGCGCTCAAACTCTCCGCCCCGGACATGCTGGGCCTCGGCCTGATCGACGGCGTTATTGCCGAGCCGGCCGGCGGTGCACACGAGAACCACGATGAAGCGGCACGCCTTCTCCGCGATCAGCTCGTCCGTTCGGTGAACGACTTGTCCGCGCTTACTTCGAATGAAGTCGTGCAGCGCCGATACGAGAAATTCCGCAAGATGGGAAATTTTTTCACGGAATGACCCGGCCCAAACGAAAATGGCCGGTGATCGCCGGCATCGCCTTCATTGCGGCCTTCCTCGCCGCAATGGCGTACTCGACATTTGGCAATGCCCAGGTACATTGCGAAATCTGCATCACCTACAACGGTCAGACGATCTGCCGCGACGGGGCTGCCACGACGCGCGAGCAGGCGGAACGCGCCGCCACCGACAGCGCCTGCACCGACCTGAGCCACGGCATGACCGAATTGATGCAGTGCCAGAACAACGCGCCGCGCAAGATTACCTGGAAGCAATAAGGACACCTGTTTTCAATCGTTTACAAACTTTTGTAAGCTGGTCGTGTTAATCTGGAGTTTCCCTCGAACAAAGCAGGGATTTCTTGCGTCTAATACTTGGAACCAGCTGACAGCAGCGCAAATACCTCAACCAGCGGAGTCGTGTAAAGCGTGCAGCCTAAATGGAAGTTTTTCATCGGGATCGTCGTTCTGCTCCTGATTGCCGCAGGTGTTGTCGCCAGTGTCCGGTACAACCGGCGCGGTGTGGTTACCGTACAGACGGGAAAAGTCATTCGCGAAGACCTGACCAGCATCGTCACCTCATCGGGCGAAGTACAGCCGCGGAACTATATCAACATCGGTGCCGAGTTTGCCGGCCAGCTGACCGAGATCCTGGTCAAGGAAGGCGATCACGTTCAGAAGGGCCAGCTTCTCGCCCGCATTGATGAGACACAGTCCGTGGCCGATGTCGACGCGCAGGTGGCTGCGTTGCGTTCCGCCGAAGCCGATGCCGCGGCCAGCGAAGCGGGATACAAGGCCGGCGACGACAACATCACGGCCCTGCAGGCGACGCTCGACCACACGAAGGCCGATCTCGAGCGTTACCAGGAAGACTACAAACGCGGCCAGGAACTGTTGAAGCAGGGTTTAATCGCGAGACAGGATTTTGAGCAGCGCAAAGCCGCCTATGACGGGCAGGTGGCGGCCGTCGCCGAAGCCGAGTCCCGAGTCGTGCAGGCGCGCACGCAACTCGCGCAGCTCAAAGCGCAGCTTGCCGGCTCTCAGCGAAAGATAGCTCAGAATCAGGCCAGCCTGAATCGCGTGAACGACATTCTGAAAAAGCACAACGTAGTGGCGCCGATCGGCGGTCTCGTCACCTACCTGCCCGTTCGCGTGGGCGAAACGGTCGTGCCCGGAGTGCAGAACTCCGAAGGCAGCACTATCATGACCATCGCCGACATGTCGATCGTCACCGCTGAAGTGAAGGTGGATGAGAGCGACATCATCAATGTGCAACTGGGCCAGCCCGCCGAGATTTCGATCGACGCCATTCCCAACAAGACGTTCACCGGCCGCGTGATCGAAATCGGGAACACCGCGATCCTGCGCTCGACCGGTGTTGCCGTGTCGCAGAGCAACACTTCCAGCCAGGAAGCGAAGGATTTCAAAGTCGTGGTGGCGATGGATAATCCACCGGACGAAACCCGGCCCGGCCTCTCCTGTACGGCGAAGATTACCACGGCCACACGCAAGAACGCCCTCGCCATTCCGATCCAGGCGCTCACCGTGCGCACGAAGGGCGATCTCGACACCAGCAGGAACAAACCGCTGAATCCCGATCCGGCGACGGTGAAGGCGAACAAGGAAGAAATCACCGGTGTCTTCCTCGTCACGAAAGATCTCAAAGCGCCGTTCCGCAAAGTGACGACCGGGATCAGCGGGGCCACCGACATCGAGGTTCTCTCGGGTCTGACCGAGGGTGACGAGATCGTCACCGGTCCCTACCAGGTGATTCGAACGATCAAAAACGGCGCGTTGGTCAAGATCGATAACAAGCAGCAGACGACAACCCCGGCGCCCACCAGCTAGGCCTGACAAAATGCTCCGGTCTTTTGCTCATCGAAATATCACGGCCGCTCCCCGCTCCGGCGCCGAGGCGGATTGGCAGGACTAATGGTCAGCGAAGCCCTCGAAAAAGAAGCCATCGATAAAGGCGAGCGTCTCAAGCGCGAAGGTATTGTCATTCGCACATTCGATTTGTGGAAGACCTACGTGATGGGCGACCAGGTGATCAACGCCGTTTCCGGAGTCGACATCGAAATCCATCGCGGGGAATACGTCGCCATCATGGGTCCATCCGGGTCCGGCAAATCGACGCTGATGAATCTCATCGGCTGCCTCGATACGCCGACCAAAGGCGAGTATTTCATCAACGGCCGTCTCGTAAGCTCCATGAACGACGACGAACTGGCCCGCATCCGCAACAAGGAAATCGGCTTCGTTTTCCAGACCTTCAATCTGCTGCCGCGCGCGACCTCGCTGCACAATGTCGAGTTGCCGTTGATCTACAATGGCACGCCGCCCGCCCAGCGCATCGAAAAGGCCAAAGCCGCGCTGGCGCAGGTGGATCTGAAGGAGCGCATGAACCACAAGCCGAACGAGCTCTCGGGCGGTCAGCGCCAGCGCGTCGCGATTGCCCGGGCGCTGGTCAACGACCCTTCGATCATCCTCGCCGACGAGCCGACCGGCAACCTCGACACGGCCACCGGCAACGAGATCATGGCGCTGTTTCAGCATCTGCACGATGGCGGCAATACGATCATTCTGGTTACCCACGAGCACGACATCGCGCTCCACGCTCATCGCGTGATCCACATTCGCGACGGTAAGATTGAGCGTGACGAACCGGTCGAGCACTGAGCCGCTCAAACCGCCCCCCGCCAGGCCTCCCGGAGCGTTCCGCCGTTTCGTTGCCAACCTGGGGCCGGGCCTGATCACCGGGGCTGCCGACGACGATCCTTCCGGGATTTCGACCTACTCGGTTGCCGGCGCCGCTCTCGGTTATTCCATCCTGTGGACCGCGCTGTTTTCTTTCCCGCTCATGGCGGCCGTGCAGTTGATGTGCGCCCGCCTGGGCATGGTTACCGGACGCGGACTCGGCGGGGTGATTCGCAAGCGCTATCCGCGTCCGATCCTCTGGGCGGCGTGCCTCCTGCTGCTCGTCGCCAATATCTTCAACATCGCGGCCGATCTCGGCGGCATGGGAGCTTCCATGGAAATGGTGACCCACGTCTCCGCTTATTACTGGACGGTTTTCTTCGCGGTGCTGATCGGGGCTCTGCTGTTCTGGACTTCCTACAAATTCATTGCGCGCACTTTCAAGTGGCTGGCGCTGGTTCTTTTCTCTTACATCGTCACCGCGTTTCTGGTCCACGCCAAATGGCTGGAAGTATTGCGCGCGACCTTCATCCCGAATATCCACTGGACGCGTTCCTATATGGCGATCCTTGTGGGAATTCTGGGAACGACGATTTCACCGTACCTGTTTTTCTGGCAGGCGGCCCAGGAAGTCGAGGAGGAACGGGAGCAGGGCAAGCTCACTCCGGGCGCGCGGGCCGGTGCGACCGACGCCGAAATCGAGATCGCCACCGCCGACACCGACACCGGAATGTTCTATTCGAACCTGGTGATGTTTTTCATTATTCTCACCACGGCCGCAACCCTGCATTTGCACGGCATAACCGACATCGAAACAGCCCAGCAGGCCGCCGACGCCCTGCGCCCTCTGGCAGGCGGCGGAGCTTACTGGCTTTTCACTCTGGGACTGGTGGGAGTCGGAATGCTGGCGGTACCGGTGCTGGCTGGATCCTGCGCCTATGCGATCGCCGAAGCCGCCCGATGGAAAGAAGCCTCGCTGAGCGACCGCCCCGAGCGAGCGCCCGGTTTTTACGGGGTGATCGGCGCGGCGATGCTGATCGGCCTCGCTCTGAATTTTGCGCACCTGAACGCGATCCGGATGTTGTTCTGGTCGGCTGTATTGAATGGCGTCCTCGCTCCGCCTCTGGTGGTGCTGGTGGTGCTGCTGAGCAGCGACCCGCGCGTTATGGGAGAGCGCATGAACTCGCGCACGGCCAACGTGCTCGGATGGATCTGCGCCGCCGCCATGGGCGCCGCGGCGGTCGCAATGTTCGTACTGTAAGCGCTATCCGCTAGGCTGCGGCGGCCGTGCGAATGGCGGAGGCCAGCGCTTTTGTTTCGATCTCATCGCCGAGCAGCGCGCGATGCGGAATCCAGAACGCGTCCGTGATCCGCGCTTCGGCATTCGGGCACGGCATCACGTGGCAGTTGTGCCGTTCCTTGTAGAGCGGGTTCTCGTAAAGGGTGTGCGGGTAAAAGGGCGTACACGGAAATCCCGCGGCCGTGAGGTTGCGATGGAAAGCGCCGCGATCGCGATCCACCCATCCCAGCAGAAGATAGTTCGTATGCACGCGCGCCGCGTCCGGCACTCGCTGGAAGCGCAGGCCCGGCACATCCGCCAGCTCTTGCCGAATCGCGGCGACATTGCGCATACGGAGGCAGTTCTGTTCCGGCAGGCGTTCAAGCTGCGCGATCAGGACCGCGCACTGCCAGGCCGTGATGCGGTAGTTCGTTCCCAGCGTGTAGTGATAAAACCAGCCTTCGCCCTTGCGCCGCCCGATATCCAGAATCTCTCGCGCCCGGTCAACCAGCGCTTCGTCGTTCGACAGCAGAATCCCACCCTCTCCGGCGGTCATGACTTTACCGTTCTGAAAGCTGAACGAGCCGAAAGCGCCAATACTGCCGGCCCGGCGGCCATTCCACTCGGAGCCGTGCGCGTGCGCCGCATCTTCGACAAGCGGAATTCCGTGCGCGGCCGCGATTTCCACGAGTGCATCCATATCCGCCATGGGTCCGCCGAAATGGACGGGCATGATGGCGCGCGTCTTCGGGCCGATGGCTTCACGCACGCGCTCCGGGTCGATGTTGAAGGTGTCATTCTCGATATCCACAAAGACCGGCTTTGCGCGAACCCGTGAAACCGCGGTTGCGGTCGAGATGAAGGAGATTGCCGGAACAATGACCTCGTCGCCCTCGCCGATGCCGAGCGCTTCAAGCGCCATCTCCAGCGTCACCGTACCGTTCATGGCGGCGAGGCCGAAACGGCATTGCTGGAATGCGGCGAATTCCCGTTCGAATCGCGGGACGATCGGATGATAGCCGCCCCAGCGATCGCTCTCGAGAACCTCATTCAACAGTTCGCGTTCGCGCACGCCGGAAATCGGCCAGGTGGGGATGCCCATTGGTAGATGTTAGCGCGGTACCGACTTGTGTCGGCCCGTTTCTAAACAACCCCTTTCAAACCGTGCGTGCGGTTTTCCCGCACACGGCTTAACGATGATCTTACTGGTGTGGCTTGCGTCGGGTATTTCACGGTTCCTCGCAGTTGATACAGCCCCATACCCACAAACTTTTCATGAGTCCACTTCTCAACCCTGCCCGGCCGTTGCCCTCCGCGCCGAACCATCCAGCGCGTCAGCCGCGACCACACATAGCTGTCGAGTTGATTGAACTTCCGTTCGGCATTGCCCGACCGGAAGTAGTTTCCCCAGCCCCGGAGCACGGGGTTCAGCGTCGCGATGATCTGCTTCACGTCCTTCCCGCTGTGCCGCGAATCGGTCAACTCATGCACGCGTTCCCGGACTCGCTTCATCGCTTTGGGCGACGGCCACCGCTGCATGAAATGCATGCGCGGGTTCCGTTGTATGCTCCGCTTCTTTCGAATCGTGCAGCCCAGAAACACAAAGCTTCCCTTTCCGCGTCTCAAGTCCACCATCCGCGTCTTCTCCGGATGCAGCGTCAGACCCAGCCGGTTCATCACCAGCCCGATCCGCCGAAGCGCTTCCTTCGCCGCCGATTCCGTGCGGCACATCACCACGAAATCGTCGGCGTACCGGACCAGTACCCCGAGCGACGAACAGCGTGCCGCCCAGATCCGGTCCAGCTTGTTCAGGTAGATGTTCGCCAGCAGCGGCGAGATCACTCCGCCCTGCGGTGTGCCCGCCAGCGTTTCCCTCACCGTGCCGTCTTCCATCACTCCCGCTTCCAGCCATTGGCGTATCAGCTTCAATACCCTTCGATCCGAGATTCGCTCCCTCACCAGTTCCATCAATGTGTTTCTGTCGATGCTGTCAAAGTAGCCCTGTATGTCCGCGTCAACGACAAAGCTGTGACCCCGGTTGCCCGCTTCGCGGATTGCTTCCAGCGCCTGTGTCGCGCTTCTCTTCGGACGGAATCCATAACTGCATTCATGAAAATCCGCTTCGAAGATCGGCTCGATCACCAGCTTCGCCGCCATCTGGATCACTCGGTCCCGCACCGTCGGAATGCCTAACGGCCGCTGCTTCCCGTCTGCTTTCGGTATCCATCGCCGCTTCACCGGTGAAGGACGATACCGGCCTGCCTTAAGATCGAACTGTATCCCTTCGAGAAACTGCGTCACTCCCTGCTCCTCGATGGATCGCAGCGTGGTTTCATCCACGCCCGCCGCTCCCTTGTTGCCGCGCACCCGCTTCCACGCTTCCCACAAAACGTCACTTCTGCAGATCCGGTCGTACAACGCGTGAAAACGCCGTGTCTTACTCGTCTTTGCACACACCCATAGCCTGTGCTGGAGTTGTCGTACTTTTTCATCGGGGTTATTGGTCATTGCTGACATGCCCTCGCACTTACCCCCTGACAGGCCCGATCAAAGCAGGATCCCTTCCCTCCAGCGTGTTGTGTTGCACGCCTTCGCAGGTACTACGAACCCCTCGGACTCCCTCCCGGCTCCGCGCATTTTCGACCTTCCGGCCTTATATGCCCGGTCTTTGCCCGACTTGGCTGCCGGGGAGGGTCTCTCCTGTTCCGCGATGCTCTTGGGAAACGTGCCACCGCCCAGTACCCCGGAAAGGTCCAGCACTCCCTCCGGTCTTACGGAGTGCTGTCTGTTGCCTTCGCCGCGATATGACCGGCTCGGCCCTTTCAAACACCTTTCGGCTGATAATATGACGTGGCTGCAGCGTTCACTTAATGTTGCGGCCCGCTTCCTTGCTCCCCTCTTTTTCAAGGGCTTTCGACACTCCGCTTCGTACGGTCGGATCTCTCCTCCCGCCTGGAGTCTGCTACCGGGCGCTCCGGCGCTTACCCGGACGGGTCTTCCTCCCGCTAGACCATCGCGTCTTCGTTCAGGACGCACCATATCGTTAGAATAAGGGACGTGAGCGTATACGAGGATCGGCGCGAAGAACTCGAAAAGCACGAGTTCATGATGGGAGTGCCGCGCGGACGCCTCGCCGTTACCCTGGATGTGCTTACGGACGCGCTGGTGCTGGTGGGGCAGCACGGCGTCTATTGTCAGAGCGCGCGCCAGCCGGGCAAACCGGCCATGGATATCCAGCTCATCACAAAATCGATCAGCGACGCCAAGGATCTGATCAGCGGCGTGATGACGGAATTGAAGAATTCGCGCGGTTGAGATCCACGTCCGCGCGTTGCATGCAGCGCCAACCCTCCACCAGGGCATGGAGACAGTGGCTCACCTGATCGATGCGAACGTCCGAGCGCGATTGCATGCAGCGCACGCCCCCCAGCGCTTTCGACGGCTCGCGCATTGAGAATGTGTCTTCCTCGCGAATCATGAGCCTGCGCATAAAACTCATCGCGCGCTTCCATGAGCCTTCGTACTGATCGGCTCTTACCGGGTCGCCGGTTTCGAGCGCCCGCGCCCACGCGGCGGCAATGCCCTCGGCCAGGAATCCGGTGTTGAAGCTGGGCTCTTCGGGACTCAGATCCTCGAGAAACGCGCCGTTCTTTTCCAGTTGCCGTTCGATCGCCCAATCGGCGACTTCGAATATGAAATCGTCCGCACCCTCGACCGATCCGCACTTCAGCACGGCATGCCAGCCCTGCGTCTGCCAACCGGCCGCCCCCCACGTCGGTGTGGCGGCAAAGCGCCGGCGGTAAAACGCGAGCTGGCTTCCGATCATCTCCGGCAGCCTGTACCCGGTCGCCTCGCAGTATGAGCCGATTGCCCAGAGCACCGCTCCGGGCAGGTAGTCGTGATCGTGCCGCAGCGCGAGACGTTTGGGTCCGCGGCGGATACTACCCTCGGACTGGAGCATTCCGACGAGGGATCGCGCAAGCCTGCCCGCCGCATCGCTTCTTGCGAGCGTCGGGTCGACAAGCGAAATCCCGGCCAGCAGGACGCAGTCGGCCAGCGCGCCATCGGTCGGAGAGGAGAGAGCTCGCCGCAGACCATGAGCCGCCGCTTGCGTCCATTGCGGTTCACCGAGCGCCGCGCCCGCAAGGCCGAGCGCGAGCAGCCCATGCAGAACCCGCGCCACCGTACCCGACTCCTGCATTTCGCCGGTTACGGGGGATTGGCTGTAGACCGGCAGCCCGTTCGCGCGCAGATTGCGGAAAATGTACGAGCCCAGGAGTTGCATATCGGATTCGCATTCGCCCTCGTCGTAATGGGCGCAGTCGCGCGAGGGAAATCCGAAGCGAAGCGGATAGACATCCTGCTTTCGCCGAAGCCACGCCGCGGTTTGCCAGGTCCTGTATTCCCCGCCCTCGCTGACCCCGGCCTGGCGCATCAGCGTCTCGACAAACTCGCCTCGGGTGAAATTGTTATAGGCAATCACGCTGGGCAGAATCGCGAAAGTCCTGCCGGAAACGGTCAGGGACATCGAGTCCAGGCCGCGGCGAATCTTGCGCACGATCTCGAAGAAGGGCAGATGAACCAGCATCTCCGGATGATGCAGCACCGAAACCACGGTGGAGAACGGCCGTCCCTTGATGGCGGCGGCCCGCGGGTCGGCGGCCGCCGCCTGCGCGGCCGTCGTCAAAGCCTGCTTGAGATCGGTTGACCATGTCAGCCCATATCCGCGTAATCCGCCGTCGTAGAGCGTAACGGCCACAGCGCCGATCCCGCAGGGCAAGCTGCATTCGAACTCGGGACGCGGCTCGCCCTTTACAACCCGCTCCGCATAGACTGTCAACTGCTCGCCGATGGCCGCATCTTTCCACCAGCTCGTTTCGAGGCCTTCCCGCCAGCCGTAAGGGAGCCAGTCCGCGCCCTCTTCGACGCACTTGGTGATGTCGTGACGGAAGAGTTCGTGATCTTCGTATTCGACCAGTTGCGCGTTATTGACGCGCGCCTGGCGATACTGCTCGATCTCGCTGATGAAGACCTGCGTGTTCGGCAACGCCCCGCCACAGCGATGCGGAGGCACCCTGCTGCGCACCACAATGCCGTAACGATCGAAATCCAGCTGGCGAGGTTGAATTCGTTCGAGCGGGGTAAAGAACGTCACGCCAATCTTCCAGTCCTCGAGCCGTCCCTTTGGAGTGCGGCCGACAGCGCGGCGCACGGTCTCGACGGCCGCTTCGACGACATCCGGTCCGGCGCGAAATTCTCCTGGCTCGAAATGCCAGAAACCCTCGCGGGCGAGACGATAGTCGGTCGCGCGCTCCCGCAGGCTGACAAAAACGCCTCCCCGGCCGTCGTAATCCTTGTCCAGACGCAAAGGCGGCTGGGGCGCGTATCCGGTCGCGAGGTAATACTGCATCGCCTGACGGGCCACGACCGCGGGCGCCAGACCTTCGGCGATACGATATTCCCCGCGCGCCGCCCGAAACGCACGGCGCGGCGAGGTGTTACCGCTGTCCATCTCCAGGTCCTGCCAGATGTCGAAAAGCCACTCGGCGCGATAGCCGTTCCGGAACGCAAACTCGCACCCTTCGCGAGCCGGGAAGCGCACCAGCGCCAGGGACCCTTCTACTTCGATGCCTTCCTCTTCGAGCGCTTGAATGGCCTGCCAGAGAGACGTGCCGGAACTGATGGAATCGTCGATCACGACGACAGGCCGCGAGGGATCGAGCGGGCCGTCAATGCGTCGGCAAGCGACGGTCTGTTTTCGCTTTTCGCGGATGGCGGCGCCTGTATACTTTCCTTCGCTCAAGGCCACGCAAGCGGAAAGGATCGGCAGCCCCGTGTATCCCCAGGAGGCGAGTTGTGTCGAGCGAAACGTTCGCAGGCGATCGAGCATGTTCGCCGCGATCAGACGCGCGCCGGCAGGCGTCAGGCTTACGTTCCAGCTATAAAAGGCCCAGGGCGCGAACTCTCCATTGCGGCCGCGAATAGGCTGGGCCTCGCTCGCGCGGAGAATTCCATTTTGCCGGAGGAGGCGCCGCAGCGCCTCGCGCTCACTGAGTCCTTCGCTTGCGAAGGACGCGGACATGGCTACTTCCTGATTGCGTCGACCTTTGCCGTCAGCGCCTGCATTGACGAGAGGAGGCTCGATTCAAGGGTCGCCAACCGCGTTTCGATGTTGGCGATCTGTTGCAACGCGGATACTCGCGGGAATTCATTGATTTCGGGCTGGTGAGGGCCTGTTCCTCCCCCGCCACCGAGTTCCAGTTCCGCCGGCAGTTCGTTCGGCCAGTAACGGAATCCATCCCCTGCAAATCCGAATGAGGCAAAGAGCGCCGAACTCTCAAGCTTGTATACCCGCTGGCGAAGGTTGAAAACTTCCGCGACCAGGGCTTTGACATTCAAGCCTGCGTAGACGGGACCGGGCGGGAGTTCCTCAATGCCCGGCCGATGACCTGGCCGGAAGGCAGCCTCACGCGCGAAATTCTCGTATGGAGGACCGACCGGTAATTCCTCGACTCCGGGACGATGCACGGGAATACGACCGCCGCCACCACCCCCGCCTCCTGTAGGAAGCTCTTCTATTGGAAACCTAAGCATAAGCGCCACATCCTTCCACGACAGAGTGTAAGCCGGGATGGGATTATTGCAACCGGCAATTTCTGTTGTGATGGAAATAATGTGAACATCGACACATATTCCTCCAGCGGCTCCAAGGCAGCGAAGCGCTAAGTTAACTTATGAATCCCTTATTACACACTTAGAACGATTCCTATTATTTTTTTGTTTGGCTAAGACAGCATCGCAGAAGAGGCCGCAGGCGCAGTCTCATCCCGCGGATTCTGTGACGCCGCCGCGCCGTGAATGGTCTCGTGGGGCGCCGAGGCTTTGTTAAGAACCCGCTTCTTCGTGAGGGGTTGACACCATTCCTGCGCCCAAAGCCTGCTAAGCTGACGGCTTGATCGACTTCTGGAGATCGGCCGTGCGCCAGCAGTTCCACGCCGCAATTGACATGCTGGCCAATGCCATCGAAGCCTGCCCGGATTCTGTCTGGCCGGGTGAGGGCGGCGGCGCGTTCTGGTATCTCGCGTTTCACACCCTCTTCTTCCTGGACATGTATCTTTCCGCGGAAGGCGAAGCTCAGTTCCATCCACCACCGCCTTTCGGCCTCACCGAACTCGAACCCGAGTTCGTCCCGCCGGAGCGTACCTGGAGAAAAGAGGAGCTACTCGCCTACCTCGAGCACTGCCGGAATAAGCTGGACACCGTGATGGCGCAAATGACGGAAGACTGGATCGTGAGTACCTGCCCCTTCGACTACCGCGCCATGAGCAATGGAGAACTGCTCCTCTACAACATGCGGCACGTGCAACACCATGCGGCGCAACTCAACATGCTGCTCCGCCAGGCGGGAGTCGAACCGCCGAGATGGGTATCCAAAGGCGGTGTACGACGCCTTCACGATTGACCGAAATATGACTGGCGACCGGTCATTGATGACCGCTCAGGGCTTAGAGGGGCAGGTGACAACTCTGGCTCAAATTCTCCTTACGATGAAAACGATGATGCAAATGATTACGATGGTTCCAACGATCCCGTATCCGAACATTTCTATTCTCCGTATGCGTTTAGTTAGCCGCGTGGTGACCAGGCTCGAAGCGCTGTTGGACAATCCACTCTCATCATTCGAGTCCGCACGTGCATGGCCGTTGGGCGAAGCGGCAGGCCTTCGGGGCAAAACGGACACTGCAGGTTCTGTTTTAGCTTGTTCGTTCAAGAGCTCATCTCCCACAACGTTCGGAACGCGATATCCGCTAATATCGGACGTACTCTGAACGATCACGTCCCGCAGTAGAGAGCGCAATGGACGGTTCACTGCTCGAAGAAGCCCGGGAACGTTCTCTCAAATTGTCGCTTGCGCTCATCGGACGACAAGAGGTCCGGGCACCACTCCGGGTGAGTTCGGACTGAGCCGACGTGTGCATCCCAGCCTCCGCGAGATCCCTCGAAGACTTTGTCGCAGCCCGGGATTGGACAGGGGAATCGCGTCGAGAGGCGCTCCGCGCGATGGCGGATTGTAATAGCCAACGCTTCATTGGCGGCGGTCGAGGCGAGCTCGGGGCGGAACGTTCGCTCGGAAAGATCGAGGTTAATGGCGGCGGTGCCCAATATGCCGCCCTCGGCGATCGCATCGGTCAGATTCGGTGCGGCCAGCGGGGTGCCTTCAAGCACGCAACGGAGAAGCGCGACTGCGGTGACGCATGCATCGAAGTCGTCCTCGTTATGAGCCGCAGCATCCAAATCCTGAATGAGGACGTTCCAGGTCTTAATCCAATTCGATGTCAGCAGCGCTTGAAGCGCGGCTCCCCGCGCCGCCGCGACCGTCCTGGCGACCGTGAGCGGTGCCCGAAATGCCGGGGGGTGCTCCAGAAGCGCGCTGGCATAAGCGGCTCGCGGATAGATTTCCCCGAACACGATTTGACGGTGTTGCAGGAGGGATGCCAGATCGCCGTCGAAAGGCCAAACCTTGAAATCCCTGTGCGTGGTCAAGCGCCGTCCCAGGTCCTTCCATAAAGCGCAGGCGGCGCTGCCTACTGATCCCGGAATCCCGGATTTGGCAAAAACGGGCTTCGCCCTGGTGCGGCGGTCTATGGCTCGATAGAGGTCTACGCCAGCCCGTTCAGCCGCCTTCAGAAACGAGGTTAATCCGCCCTCGCCGGCCGGAACGGCGAAGAACGGGCGCTCGACGGTCCACTCCTCGGCAGTGACGATCACATCCAGATACCCGGGGTCCGCCCACACGCGCCTGAGGAATTCAAGAAACGTTTTCGGGCCTCCCCACAGGGGAGATCTCGACGCCGCATGCAAGTAGCTGGCTGGTACGCCTATTGGCGCATCAAGAGTAATGAGCACAGGTCCGAACTCTCGCCATGGAACTGCCGCGTCGAGCAGAGTGGCGACAGACCAGTTCCCACCGTCGATGTGCCTGACGGTCCGGCGAGCAACGTCCGCCACAAACACAGCCCGCTTGCTTCGCTCCTTACCCCAGTCGGCACAGATGATTGCTGAGATGTTCGTCATCCCTGACCCTGGGGCTTTTCCGCTCGGGCACACATCCTATCCCGGCTGCGGCCCTCCACGCCGACAGCAATACTATCAATCCGGCGCCGCACAAGCCGGCTCGCCGTTGAACAGCAAGATCGCCGTCGACAAAGTGGCGGCGACGGGTACGTCGTGCGGAGGATTTCTCTCGAGGAGGACATGCTCTCCAAACTGCACGGGCCGGTTCTGCTGCCCAACAGCGGCGAACCCGACTTCCTGATGGGGGCGTCGGCGGCGAGTTCGCCAACGTCGTCTCGAACTGGCTCCTGTGGACGTTCAAAGGCGACAAGGCAGCCGGCAAGATGTTCGTGGAGAATAACTGCGCTCTCTGCACGAATGCGAACTCGGATGTGAAGTCGAAAGGGATCAACAGATGAAGCGTCAACCGATGGATGCCGTTGATTCCTCTCGCGGTAGTCGCCCTGTGCGAGGGCGAGGCGCCTTTGGTTCAGCCGCGCACGAACGCATTGTTGCGTTTCTCCGCGCCGATGGTCGTCGTCGCGCTGTGTCCCGGAAATACGATTGTTTCCTCGGGCAGAATGTAGAGCTTGCCGCGAATGGAACGCGCAATCTCCGCCGTATCGCCTCCCGGCAGATCCGTACGGCCAATGCTTCCGCGGAACAGCGTGTCGCCGGCAATGAGCCTCTTCTCAAGCGGCAGGTAAAGCGAGATGCTTCCCGGCGTGTGCCCCGGCGTGTGCAGCACATGCGCCTCGATCGAGCCGGCGCGCAGGATATCGCCTTCACGCGCGGGCGTGTCGATGCCTGGATCCGGCGGCGTTTCGATTCCGAGCCAGCCAGCCTGTATATCGAGATGTTGGCTGAGCAACCTGTCGGCTTCGTGCATGTAGACCGGGGCCCCGGTAAGCCGGCGCAACTTTTCCGCGCCACCGATGTGATCGATATGGGCGTGCGTGATCACGATCATTTTTGCGGTCAGCCCGTGACGTTTCAGGATCTCCGCGATTTCGGTCACATCGTCGCCCGGGTCAACGACGATCGCCTCCCGGCTGATCTCGTCGCCGATGATCGAACAATTGCACCCCAGAATTCCAACCGGCAGCACCTCGTGAATCATAATCCGATAATAGTGACAGATGACTCCCGGACACGAAGCACTGCTGCACGGCGCGGCATTGATCGATCTTTCCAGCCGCGGACGGATCCGCGTTACCGGCGAAGATCGCGCCCGCCTGCTGCACGCCCTGACGACCAATCACGTTGAGCAGATGAAGCCGGGTGACGGCATTTATGTCTTTTTTCTGAGCGCTCAGGGACGGATTCAGGCGGACGCGTATGTGCTCTGCTTCGAAGATCATTTTCTGCTCGACACCGAACCGGAAACGCGCCAGCCCCTGATCGACCACCTCGACCACTACATCATCGCCGACGATGTCGCGCTGGAAGATGTAACCGCGGAGACGTTTTCGCTGGGCGTAGAGGGCCCGCAGGCGAGCGAAGTTGCCGGGCGCTGCGGATTGGCCGCACCCCACCATCGCTTCTCGCACGTGCGCTGGGGGGATTTATTCGCAGCGGCGATCTCGGCCACCGGCGCGCATGCCGTTCGGATCTATGGCGCAGTTCAACGCAAAGACGAAACCGCCGCCATACTGGAGGGCGAAGGCGCCATCGCGGCGTCAGCGCAGGACGCGGAAATCGTGCGGGTCGAAAATTTCGTCCCGCGATACGGATGCGAGATCACCGAACACACGCTGCCCCAGGAAACGCAGCAGACGCACGCGATGCATTTCCAGAAAGGCTGCTATCTGGGACAGGAAATCGTTGAGCGTATCCGTTCGCGCGGGCACGTAAATCGTATGTTGATGGGATTCCGGATCGAACCGCCGATCACGCCGCCGCCTCCGGGAACGAAGCTTATGCTCGAGGGCAAACCGGCGGGCGAGGTGACGTCTTCAACGTTATCGAACAACGCTGTTTTTGGGATGGCTTACGTACGGGTACCGGGCGCGCGGTCCGGCGCGATGGCCGAAATCGACGGCCAGCCCGCCGCCCTGTTTCCGCCGCACGACTAAACGAGCTCCGCAGTCTGAAGCGAAGGGCGCGCGGACCATTCCGCTCCAGCCAGCACAATCAGCGCGCTGAGTACGCCGAAAACCACGATCGAAACCGAATAAAAAAAGGGCCCATATTCGTTTTCGAACTTGCGGCCCATCCACGGCCACGCGAAGAGGAAAAGATATTTCAAAATTTCGAGTGCGATGCCCACCAGGACGGCCACCGGCAACACGCGCCGCGCGGGCACCCGGCAGTTCGGGAGCAGCCAATAGACCAGAAACAGGGAAAGAATCGTGATCGGGATCGCGGCGACTTTAAAGACCGCGAGCGACAACCACACCGGAATCGCCCGAATGCCGTACTGATGCGCCAGGAACTTCGTATTCACGGCAGTCAAGAGTACCGAGCCCAGCGTGAGCCCCCCGCAAAGCAGGATCATGAAAAAACTGAGGATCTGATTCCGCAGATAACTGCGATTTTGCGCTACCCGCCATGCCCGGTTCAGCGCCACTTCGAGCGGTTCGAAAATCCCGTTGGCGGTGAAAAGCAGGAGTATCAGCGAAAGGATCTGAAAGCGCCCGTGGTTGACCTTCGTCAGATTGCGGATGATGAAACTCCCCAGATCGCCCGGAAAATAATCGCCGAGCGCCAGCACCAGAGCCTGCTCGGCGGCGGGAAACCGGAGCACATTGCGCACCACCGTGAGCATTACGATGAGAAACGGAAAGAAGCTCAGCAGCACGCTCGCTCCCACCGACAAAGCATAGACGTGCACCTCCGTCTGCGAAAGGTACCTGACAGTGGGACTCCAGCGTTCGGCCTCAGTCTGTACCCGCTCGATGGTCGATCGTTCCGACTGTTCGGAGATGATATGCACGGGAAGAAGCTACTAACGTATATGGTAGCGGCAGAGCGCGGGTTACGTTGAAGATTGTCAAAAGCGTGACGGCGAGCAACAGGCAGGCCAATAGCAGAGCCCGAACGGCTTTCATGCGACCAAGCATTACGACCTCCAAAGAAGATGTAGCCTTTTTTGTCCCACATCCATGATCTTTTTGGAAAAAACTGGGCGATGGAATGTATAGCCTTGACGCGGCCCACCCGTCAAGTAGTATTGTGGTCCGACCACCAGACAGTACGAGCCTGTCTCTTCGCGGGTTCAGTCGGAACAGCTTTACGATATTGGGCACACAAAACGGCCCCCTTATGAAAAACTCGCGTACGGTCCAGCCGTGAAAGCGTATGGTATAGTGGTACGACCTCAAGACCTTTGATGTTTGTTCGATAACCGGAGACTGAGGGCCCCCATGGCAAATGAACAAGCCGATTCGCTGGCGCCGAAGCCCGTCTACCGGACGGTGAGGACGTCCCGGCTCTTCGAACAGATTGTGCAGCAAGTGGAAGACACCATCCTGAGCGGGCAGCTGAAGCCCGGCGATCAACTGCCGGCCGAACGCGATCTGGCACAACGTTTCGGTGTGAGTCGGACCGCAGTTCGTGAGGCAGTGAAGACGCTACGCGAGAAAGGCTTGCTAGAGGCCTATTCGGGGCGCGGCACGTTTGTCACCAACGGAACTTCCCAGGCCATTCGCCAGTCGCTCGATCTGATGATTCGCATTAACCAGCAGGAAGGGTCGGCGCATTTGGCCGAACTGCGTCAGGTATTGGAACCAGAGATCGCTGCCCTCGCCGCTCCGCGCATTGAAGAACAGCTGCTTTCTACCATGCGCGAGGC
>CAWBIS010000023.1:0-27561 GCA_963788485.1 Terriglobia bacterium | reverse complement strand
GACCGCGAACTGGATACCGCGGCGGACGTGCCGCCCATCGTCTCAAGGGCTCTTCCGGAAGGCTGCCGCGCCATCAACTCGCCCACTCATGGAAGCGTCTGGGCAGTTTCGGTCAAGCCGGGCGACCACGTTTCCCAGGGCCAGCGCCTGATCGTACTCGAATCCATGAAGATGGAGATCGCCGTTTCAGCGCCCCAGGGTTGCACCGTGGTCGATGTCCTGTGCAAGCCCGGCGTGCAGGTAACCGCGGGCCAGAACCTGATGTTTCTCAGACCGGAGGCGGCGTGAACGCGAGCGCGCTCAAATTCGATCTGGCCTCGCTGCGGTCCGGCTATCGGAGCGGAAGCTTCACACCCGCCGATGTGCTGCGCGACGCATACCGCCGCATTGAAGAGTACGGGAAACACCCCGTGTGGATTCATCTGATCCCCGCCGAAGAGTCCATCGCACGCGCGGAAGCGCTCGGCCCATTTCGCGAAGATCTGCCGCTCTACGGAGTTCCTTTCGCGATGAAAGACAACATTGATCTCGCGGGAGTCCCAACCACGGCAGGCTGTCCGGACTATACGTACACACCGGCTGAATCCGCGACCGTCGTCTCGCGGCTCATGGCAGCCGGTGCGATTCCTCTGGGAAAAACCAACCTCGACCAATTTGCCACGGGTCTTGTCGGCGTCCGCTCGCCTTATGGCGCGTGTTCGAGCGTCTTCGACCCGCGTTATATCTCCGGCGGATCGAGTTCCGGTTCCGCGGTTGCGGTGGCGGCGGAGCTGGTTTCGTTTTCCCTGGGCACGGATACCGCGGGATCGGGGCGCGTGCCGGCTGCGTTCAACGGAATCGTCGGTTTCAAGCCGACGCGCGGCGCAGTCAGCGCCCGCGGCGTGGTGCCGGCGTGCCGCACCCTCGATTGCGTCTCGATTTTCACGGCCAGCTGCGCCGACGCCGCATCCGTGTTGGCGGTCGCACAGGGGTTCGATTGTGCGGATCCGTGGTCGCGACCCGCCGGGCAATCCAAGGCCTGGCCGCTGAAGCAGTTTCGCTTCGGGGTGCCCGCGGACAAATCACTTCGTTTTTTCGGGGACGGCCTCGCCGAAGCCGCTTTTCATCGCGCAGTCGACCGTCTTGGCAGCCTCGGCGGCATTCGCGTCCCCATCGATTATGGGCTGTTCCATGAAGCCGCGGATTTGCTCTACTCCGGCCCGTGGGTTGCCGAGCGGTTCGCGGCCATACGGGAATTTCTAACGGCTCACCCCGGTGCGCTGCATCCGGTCACGGCGCGAATCATCGGCGGCGCGAGCGCCATATCCGCCGCGGATACCTTCGACGCCATCTACAAACTGGCGGAAATCCGGCGCGCCACCGAACGCGAATGGGATCGGATGGATTTCATGCTGCTCCCGACCGCGGGGACCCATTACACGCACGCCGAAGTGGAGGCTGAGCCGATCGCCTCCAATACGAACCTCGGCTATTACACCAACTTCGTCAATCTGCTGGATCTCGCCGCCATCGCCGTTCCCGCCGGGACGCGCGGCGGCCGGATGTCGTTTGGAATATCCCTGATCGGGCCGGCGTGGTCGGATGCCGCATTAATGGAAACAGCCGCGCTGTTTTGCGGAGAGCAGCCGGCGGAGCCCTACTGCCCCAACGGCTATGTTCCACTTGCGGTCTGCGGAGCGCATCTTCGTGGCGAACCGCTGAACCATCAATTGACAGATGCCGGCGCATTCCTGATCGAAGCCTGCCGCACGGCGCCTGAATATCGCTTCTACGCCTTGCGCGGCACCACCCCGGCGAAACCGGGACTTGCGCGCTCTGGCGCTGGAGGAGCGTCCATCGAAGTGGAAGTGTGGGCCGTCCCGGAGGCTACCTTCGGCCGGTTTGTCGCCGCCGTGCCTCCGCCGCTCGGGATCGGGACGTGCACGCTCGAGAGCGGACGAAACGTCAAGTCGTTTATCTGCGAACCGTACGCGCTCGACGAGGCGGACGAGATTAAGCACCTCGCATCGTGGCGCGCATTCAGAAGGAACGCATGATGAAACCAATATTCATACCGATGTTTGCCATCGCCGTTTTGACCTCGATTCCGGCGCTTGCGAGCGAGAAGCCGCACAACAAAAAATCGCCGGTGGTCACGCCGAAGATAGGCATCAAGACGCCGGGAATCCAACTGGCCTTTTCGAGATTGAAGGCCGACGCCGAATTCCAGACGCCGGAAAAGCCCGATTGGATCTTCGTCACCACCGGTCCCGCGGCGGCCGCATTTATTCCCACGAAAAATTCCATCGATAAAGTCGATCTGAAGACGAACAAGAAGGGTGATCCCATCGCAGGTATCGATCAACCCTGCGGCGGCATGGTTTCCGCTTTTGCGAGTCTCTGGGCGCCCGCCTGTGGCGCGCGTTCGCTCGTGCGGGTGGACGCCAAAACGTTTAAAATAACCGCCACGATCCCCGCCGGAACATCCGGCGCGCGTGGAATCGTGGCGGCATCCGGCGACAGCGTCTGGATGCTGACGGACGGCAAAACCACGCTTTCGCGCATCGATCCCGACCAGAATGTAGTGGTCGGCGAACTTCGCCTGCCGGCCGATTGCCAGGCGCTGACCTTTGCCGAGACCGCGCTCTGGCTGGCCTGTCCGTCCGAGAACAAAGTGCTTCGCGTGAATCCGGAGTCGAACCTGGTGGATCAATCGATCGCGGTTTCGGCCGAACCCAGGTCCATTGCCGCGGGCGCGGGCTCCATATGGGTGCTGTGCCGCAAAGACGGCAAGATCGACCGGATCGATCCCAAAACAAACAAGGTCTCGAAAACAATTGAGCTCGATGTCCCCGGCGCGGAAGGCGAACTGGCCTTCGGCGATGGCTTCCTCTGGGTGACGCAAACCGGTTTTCCGCTCACCCGGATCGATCCCACGCCGGAGACCGTAATGCAACAGTTCTATGGCGATGGCGGTGGCGCGCTCACCGTATCGTCGGGCGCCATCTGGCTGTCGAACCTGAAAGCGGGCACGGTCTGGCGCATCGATCCGAAACTCGTGCAGGCCATCATTCCGGAATAGGAGTTCGTATATGCACAGGAAATGGATCATAGCCGCCTTCCTCCCCCTCGCAATCGCACTGACCGCGCAGGAGACTACCCCGCCACCCGCGGCCGCTGCCGGAAAGAAAATGCGCCGGCCCCCACCCCCGGGCGTCAGTACACCGGGTGTCAAACGCGAGATGAGTGGGATCACGCCCCTTGCGGTCTTCGACGCCGGAAGCGGCTCGCCCGACTGGCAGGTTCTGACCGAGGATTCAGTCTGGGTGGCCAACGGACCCCTCAGCTCCATTCATCGCCTTGACGTGAAGACAAATAAAATTGCGGCGACGATTCCGGTCGGGAAAAAACCCTGTTCCGGACTCGCGGCGGGCTTCCGCAGCATCTGGGTTCCGAGTTGCGGCGACAAAACTCTCGGGCGAGTGGATATCGCAACCAATGCACTAACCGCCACCCTCCCGATCCCGCCCGCCGAAAGCGAAGGCGGCATCGCGGCGAGCGAGGATTCGGTGTGGCTGGTCACCGATGCCGCGGGAAAACTTTCACGCATCGATCCGAAGACCAACACCGTGGCCGCGCTGATCGATGTGCCCGCCGGATCCGCGTCGGTGATCTATGGCGATGGCGCGGTCTGGGTCACCACCCCCGCGGCGAACATGCTGACCCGCGTGGATGCGAAAACGAACAAGGTTACCGATTCGATTACGGTTGGGGCCGGACCGCGATTTGAAACGTTTGGCGGCGGCGCCGTCTGGACTCTGAATCAGAAAGACGGCACCATCTCGCGTGTCGATGTGAAAACCCGCAAGGTCGCGGCGACGGTCGAAGCCGGCCTTGTCGGCAACGGCGGCGAAATTGCCTTTGGCCTCGGCCACGTCTGGGCGACCCTGTTCCAGATTCCAATTACCGAAGTCGATCCGGCAACCAATACGGTAATCCGCCAGTGGGTCGGCGAGGGCGGCGATTCGATCCGTGCCGGACACGGTTCCGTATGGCTTTCCAACCTGCGCGCACATACTATTTGGCGCATCGACCCGGGGCAATTCTAATGGAAGGATCAGTAACAGTGTTATCATTATCGGCGTCTTATACATACGCGGCTCCGCCATAAAAGCCGCGCGGGCCCACGTTCCGGCCCTGTTCACCCTCCGTTTGTCGGTTTCCTGGTGCAACGTCTGCGCCCGTTTTCAGCCAGTTCAAGAGGAACTCATGCACTTCTCCACGAAAATGCTCCTGAGTCTGCCGGCGTTTGTGGCCGCGGCGGCTCTCCCGCTTCCGGCGCAAACGGTCGACGCGGCATCGCCGGAATTCTTCGAAAACAACATTCGGCCCATCCTTGCGGACAACTGCTTCGGGTGCCACACGACTTCCCAGCTGGGCGGCCTGCGCCTCGACTCGCTCGAGGGCATGAAGAAAGGCGGCCAGCACGGGCCTGCAATCGTCGCCGGAGATCCCGCTAAAAGCCTTTTGATTCAGGCGGTCAAGCAGACAGGCGAAATCAAAATGCCGCTGGGCGGTAAGATCACCGACGGCGAGATCGCCAGGCTCGAAGCGTGGGTGAAAGCCGGCGCCGTCTGGCCCGCGGCATCCGCCGCAGCGGCGACGAAGAGTAAAGACGGGTCTTACGCGATCTCACCCGAGCGCCGGAACTTCTGGTCGTTCCTCCCTTTGAAAGAGCCGCCAATCCCGGTGGTGAAAGATACAAAATGGGCGAAGACGGATATCGACAAATTCGTTCTGGCGAAGCTGGAGAAGGAGGGGCTTAAGCCTGTAGCCCCGGCGACGAAACACGATCTGTTGCGGCGCGCCCATATGGATCTCACCGGGTTGCCCCCGACGCCGGAAGAGTACACCGCGTTTGAGAATGATCGCTCGCCGGACGCCTTCGCCAAAGTTATCGACAAACTGCTGGCCTCGCCCCACTACGGTGAGCGCTGGGGCCGCATGTGGCTTGACGTCGCCCGCTTCGGTGAGGACGACTATCGCAGCCTCAATCAGAATCCCAAAGGTTATCGTCCCTATCCGAACGCGTGGGCGTATCGCGACTGGGTGGTGCGTGCTTTCAACGACGATATGCCCTACGACCAGTTCGTCAAGGACCAGCTGGCCGGCGACCTGCTCGACCCGAAGACGCGCTATAAGACCCTGCCTGCCACCGGTTTCCTCGGACTCGGACCGTGGTATTACGACAACGGCTCGAACGAAGTCACCCGCGCCGATGAGCGGCATGATCGCGTGGATGCGGTTACCCGCGGATTCCTGGGTCTGACCGTCCAGTGTGCGCGCTGCCACGATCACAAGTACGATCCCATCCCGCAGACCGATTACTATGCCCTCGCGGGCGTTTTTTACAACACCATTTATCAGGAATACCCGGAAGCGCCGAAGAAGATCGTGGATGAGTATAACAAGGACGAAGACCTCATCTACGAGAAGCAAAAGACGCTGCAGGAGCTGCAGAACAACCTCACCGGCGAGCTCGCGCGCACCCTTTCGCTGCAGACTTCCAATTACCTGATGGGCGTTTGGGAAGTGACCGGGCGCCAGAAGAAGGATATCGACACGGTAGTGAACGCGCGCCGCCTCGACTACGAACTTCTGGAACGCTGGATCAAATACATGGCCAAGCCGACCGACAAGTACCACAACAAGGACGACTGGCAGGCCATGATGAAGAAGGGCGGCGGAACGCAGCAGGAAGCGAAGAAGCTTGCCGACAAATTCCAGCAGGAAATCGTTGACGTGACAGCGGCGCGGGACGACGTCGACGAACAGAACCGCGTCATCACCGATAAGGATGTGGATGGCGACAAGCCGAAGCGCCGCACCGACAAGCCCAGCAACTTCGTCTCGAACAAGGACTTCAATCCGGGCGCTTTGCTGCGGCTGAAATCCCTGCCGGACGAACAGAACTATTTCTACACCGAGATTTTCCAGCGCGAGATCCGGGACGATGACGACCCGAACGCGATGGCGGCCAATCCGCGGCAAGCCAATCCGGGTGTTCTGATGTTCCGCGGCTGGGGTCTCGAGAGCCGTCTGGGGCCCGAATCGCAGGCCCGTCTGAAATCCCTCGAGGACGATCTGGCGGCCCTGCGCAAGAAGACCGCCCCCGAGTTCCCGTTTGTCCATGGCGTGAAGGATTCCGATCACCCGGTGGATATCAACCTCGCGATCCGCGGCAATCCCGAGACGCTCGGTCCGGTGGTTCCGCGGCACTTCCTCAGCGTACTTTCGAACGGCCCGCCCGTACCCCTGAACGAAGGCAGCGGCCGTCTGGAGCTGGCCGAGTTGATCGTGAAGCAGCCCATCGCCATGCGCGTGATCGCGAACCGTATCTGGCGCGGCGATTTCGGCACCGGCATCGTGGATACGCCCAGCAACTTCGGTTTCGGCGGCGAACGTCCGACCAATCCCGAACTGCTCGAATATCTCTCCAACGAGTTCGTGAAGGACGGCATGTCGATCAAGAAGCTGCAGCGTGAAATCATGCTGAGCGCCGTCTATCAGCTTTCGACCGAGGACGATAAAGAAGCTTCGGCCAAAGATTCCGGCGACCGCCTCTACTGGCGCGCCACGCGCAAGCGCATGGATGCCGAAGAGATTCGCGATTCGGTCCTCGATGTCGCCGGCGATCTCGACGACTCGGTCGGTGGCCCGTCGAAAGAACTGACGCCCGACGATCACCGGCGGACCATTTACGGCAAAGTGAGCCGCTACAAACTGGATTCTTATCTCCAGTTATTCGATTTCCCGCCACCGAACATCAGCGCGGAGAAACGCTTCACCACAACGGTACCTCTGCAGCGCCTGTTCCTGATGAACAGCGACTTCATGCAGATCGAGGCCGAGGATCTCTACAAGCGAGTGGCGGCCGAGCCGGACAATCGCGCGCGAATTTCGAAGCTTTATACCCTGATCTACGGCAGAGCGCCGAAGGAGGCCGAGATCCAGCTGGGGCTCGACTATCTGAAGACCGAGCCGATGAAGGAATACATCGAGGATAAAAACAAACCCAAAGACAAGGCCAGGGAGGGTGGACGTCCTGGCCGCGGCGGCGGCAAACCCGGCGGCGACGGCGCGGCGATGATATCCAAAGCCGACGCCAAGCCCGGAGCGGAATCCGAAGATGCCGCAGCGAAAGGCGCCGATAAAGGCGAAGCAAAAGGCGATACCAAAGCCGAAGCTAAAGCGGATGCCAAAGCTGATGCCAAACCCGAGGGCAAGAGCGAGGATGCAGGCGAGGATAAAGCCGCCGATACGGAGGCTGGCGCCGGGGCTCCCGCCGATGACGGCGCAGCCACTGCCGATGCGAATGCCCCGATGGGAATGGGCATGATGGGCGGCATGGGTGGAATGCTCGGCGGCGGCCGTCGCGGTGGCCCCGCGAAAGCCGTCGAGGTCAAGTACGAGCCGACAGTCTGGGGCCGTTACGCCAAGCTGTTGCTCAGCTCATCCGAATTTATATTCATTAACTGAAAGGATCCGTTTTAAATGTCTCTTCATAAAGCACGAACTCCGCTGACGCGGCGCGAAGCTCTCAGGCGAGTGGGCAACGGTTTCGGCATGATGGCATTTGCCGGGATGCTGGAAAAGTCGATGATGGCGGCGGGGCTGAGCCCCACCGGACTGGCTTCCGCGGAAAGCGGCATGGGCGTGGCCAAACTCGATTACCCCCAGAAGGTCAAGCGGGTCATCTTTCTTTTCATGAACGGCGGGCTTTCCACCATCGACGCGTTCGATCCCAAGCCCATGCTGACGAAATACGATGGGCAGCCGATGCCCGGCGGCTCCATCTCAACCGAGCGCAGGACCGGCGAACTGATGAAGTCGCCGTTCACTTTCAAGAAGTACGGGCAATCGGGCATGGAGATCAGCGAACTCTGGCCGCATCTGGGCGAGGTTGCCGACAATATCTGCTGGGTGCGTTCGGTGTATACGGAAATTCCGAATCACGAACCTTCGTGCCTGATGCTCAACACCGGCGCGAACCAGGCCGGCCGGCCCTCCATGGGCGCGTGGCTGACTTACGGTCTCGGCACCGAGAACAAGAATCTGCCTGGCTTCGTGGTGCTTTGCCCCGACATTCCGACTACCGTCGGTCCGCCGTTGTGGAGCAACGGCTTCCTGCCGGCGGTGAATCAGGGCACCTATATTTCGAACAAGCGCAACGTCCCGCAGGACGCGCCGCCCCCCGCCCCCAAGAGCAAGGACGGCAAGCCCGAGAAGGTTGTCGTCGAGAAGAACTTCGACCCGAAGAAAATCCTGAACTACGTCAACAATCCGAAGTTCACTCTGACCGAACAACGCCGCGAGCTGGATCTTCTCGACAAGCTCGAAAAAATCCGGTCGCAGGATGAAGATCCCGACCCTCAGATCGAGGCCGTGATCTCATCCATGGAGACGGCCTACCGGATGCAAACCGAAGCGCCGGAAGTCTTTGACATCCGCAAGGAGTCCCAGGCGACGCTCGATATGTACGGTCCGGGCGACGTCGCGCGCGGCGCGCTCACCGCGGTGCGTCTCATCGAGAAAGGCGTTCGCATCGTGCAGCTCTACTACTCAAAAGGCGATCCATGGGACGCCCACGCCGACATCATGGCCCACAAGGTCAACGCGAAGAACTCGGATCAGGCCTTCGCCGCGGTGATCAAGGATCTGAAGACGCGCGGCCTGTGGGATGAAACGCTCGTCGTCTGCGGCTCCGAGTTCGGCCGCACGCCGGTTCGCGAAGTCGGCGGCATGGCGAGCCAGGCCAAGCGCGGACGCGATCACAATCCGTTCGGGTTCACCATGTGGCTCGCGGGGGGCGCCGTGAAGGGCGGCACCGTCTACGGCGCTACGGACGATTTCGGTTTCAAGGCCATCGAGAAGCCGGTTCACGTTCACGACATCCACGCGACCATCCTGTATCTGATGGGCGTCGATCACAAGAAGCTGACTTATCGGTACAGCGGCCGCGATTTCCGGCTTACGGACGTGGCCGGTAACGTCATTCACGATCTGATTGCGTAAAGCCCCTGGTCGCCCAACAGCTGGAGCGCGGAAGCACAAGCAAAAAAGGCTGTACAATTGGCCAATCGCGCAGTTTAACCAGTTGTCGAGCGTCATGATCATCTGACCTCAGACCGCGAGACAGGCTCAAGGGCATCGCGGCACCGATAAAGAAAACGAGGAACCCGAGAGCAGCGAGAGCGGTCGGCGCCTGCCTGAGCATGCCGGAAGAACCTGCCGATCTATCTTCGCCATTGAGTCCGCGCTCGTGAACTGCCCGTCTACGCCAGCTTCGCTCCGCAATTCAAAGTCGCGTCGTGGATATCCTGAGAAGCCAAAATCCCGCGTCGCCGGCGAGAATCGACAAATCGATTCAAAGCCCGATCATGTATGATCAGCGAAACGAGGAATAGTTTGGGAAGCCAGTCACAGGAGAGCAAACGATAATGAACAGGCGTCAGTTTGTCACGACAGCCGCGGGCGCAGCAGCCTTAATCCGTTTACCGGAAAGGCTCGGGGCAGCCCCGAAATACGAGCTCATCGTCAAGGGCGGGCGCGTCATCGACCCTTCCCGCAAACTCGATGCTATCCGCGACGTGGCGATCGCGGACGGGAAAATCGCCGCGATTGAGGCCAACATTGCGGCCGGCGGCGCCGAAATCGTCGACGCGCACGGCAAGCTCGTCGTGCCCGGCCTGATCGATATCCATACGCACGCAGCGCGGACCAGCGACGGGCCCACCCTCTGCCTTGCCGACGGCGTCACGGGACTCATCGATGCCGGATCGAAGGGCGCGGACGGCATCGAGGAAGCCATCCAGATCGCCCGGGCGGCGCCGCAGCCTTGCCGTGTTCTGATCAACATCGGGCGCGCCGGTATCGTGCCGGAAGGCGACACGATGGATCTGAAACGTGCCGACGTCGCCGCCGCGAAGGAGGCTATCGGACGCCACCGCGACATGATCGTGGGCGTCAAGGCTCGCCTGTCGCGCGACGTCGCCGGTCCCAACGATTTCGAAGCGCTCCGGCGTGCGCAGGAAGCGGCGTCGGCGTTCCAGATACCAGTGATGATCCACATGGGTCAAACGATGTCCCCGCTGCCGAAGCTTCTCGCGCTCCTCAAGCCCGGCGACATCGTGACCCACATGTTTGCGCCGCCGCCCAACAGCATCATCGACGATAACGGCCAAATTCTGCCCGAGGTGATCGAAGCCCGCCGCCGGGGTGTCCGCTTCGACCTTGGCAACGGGCGCACCGGTCATCTGCGCTGGGACATCGCCGAAGAGGTTCTGAAGGTGAATTTCCTACCCGATACTTTCTCAACCGACTGGGGTCGCGACGGCCGCCTTCCGCAGATCATCGACTTTCCGAACGTGATGTCGAAGTTCCTGATGCTCGGAATGTCGATGAGCCAGGTGATCGCGTGCGCGACCGTCAATCCGTCGCGCCTGTTTCCGGTATTCCATGATCGCGGCACGCTCAAGCACGGCGCACCCGCTGACATCGCCGTGCTGGAACTCAGGGAGGGCACTTTCGACTTCGTGGATAATTTCGGCAACCAACGGAGCGGACGTCAGAGACTCTTTCCCAGCGCCACCGTGCTCGGCGGCAAGCTCGTCGCCCACCGTGCTTAAAAAAACCAAAGGCCGGCTTTCGCCGGCCTTCGGTTTAAAAAACTTCGTGTGTCTTCGCGTCTTACGACTTCTTGAGCCGCTTGCCAATCAAACCCAGTCCAACGAGAGCGCCGCCCATCAGAAACATCGTAGTCGGTTCAGGCGTATTGCCGGGGACCGTGTAGGTGTAATCCACTTCCGCAGCGAGATCGCCTGTGGAGATGACCGTGCCGGAGATGCTGCTCGCGCCGGAGATGGTTGAACTCCCAAACGTCGCGCCCGAGAGCGTGAACGTTCCAGAGCCGATATAATCGCCCAGATTCGCGCTGTCGTTCAGCACAGCTCCGGTCAATCCGAGTGCGCCGGTTGCGATAGTAAACCCGTCGAGATTTGTGTTATTCGGAGGGTTGTTGCCGTTCGGATCTTTAATGATGTTGTCCGTGGAATTGGGGAACGTGACACTGCTGCAGCTCGTGCTGGGTGTTCCGGTCGGGCAGGCACCCACTGCGTTTGTGCCCGTGCCCGGTCCGAGATTCAGATTGTTCGCATCGAACACAGTCAAAGTAAGACCGTTATATACTTTATTGCCAGTCGCGCTGTTAGTCAGCGGATTACTCAGGTTGCTCGCAATGTTCGAAGTGAGGTCGATGTCAAAATTAGTCTGGGCGACTTGCCCCACATTTGCGATCGATATATTGGTGGTCTGCTCCCCAGCGAACAAGTAGATCGTCACCCCGGTCAAAGTCGCACCCGCCACGTTAAAGTCTGGAAGGGTTAACGTGTAATTGAAATCAGTGTTGGGGTTGCTCCCGCTCAGCGGAAATTCGGTTTCGAACGCCTCGATCGAGCTGGCGCTGGCGAAACCGGCGAGCGCTGAAGCCAAACCCGCGGTTATTAGAACTCTCCGAATAAACGTCATATATTTTCCCTTTTATTACCCTTTCCACACAAACGTGAAAACCAGAATGGGCCAAATAACACCCTCCGCCCATCTGGTGGCTCAAGGGAATACTAACAGGAATCTTTGTATCAGGCAATAGTTTTCTGCGGCGCCCACGAATCTTTCTTTACCGCCCGTACCGGTACTACACCTGTGTGCGAACATAAAGAAAAAGCGGCCCTTACGGGCCGCTGGAATGTGTAAATAGGGTGACACCCGCGTGCGTAACTACACACTGAACGAGCTGCCGCATCCGCAGGTCGATTTCACCTGTGGGTTATTGAATTTAAACCCCGAACCTTCCAACGTCTCGACATAGTCCACCTGCGCGCCGTCCAGATAAAGAAGACTGGCCTGGTCGATAAACACCTTCAGACCATCGTAGCTGTAGGTTTTGTCCAGCATATTGGGCGTATTTTCGAACGCCATCGAATAACTGAACCCGGAGCAACCGCCGCCCACCACCGCAATGCGCAGCCCGGCCGGTTTCGGCTCCTGCGTATCGAGGATTTCTTTCACCTTCGAAACCGCCGTCTCAGTCAGATTGACCATGTGAACTTTATTCTCCGTTGTGCCGAATTTGTATCATTGTAACGTAAAGCTGGAGCCGTCGCACGCGCTCGACCCCGGGAAATGAGGACTACAGCGCCAACTCGTACCGACGCGGCGCAAGGCTCCCTCTATCTTTGACGCTGCTTCCGTACCGCACGATTCGGGGCGCTATGGCCCGCAATCTGCTATCTTGCAGGTTGCCGAAAACCGGGTCTCGATGAAACCGCCCGGCAGGGTTTCGCGTCGGACCCACTGTATGGCGACACTGAGCGGCGCGTTCCCCCTTCCGGCGTTCGGCAAGAAGGCAATTGTCAGAACCAGAGTGGACTACGAAAATACTCCAGAAGGCGCGCTGGTGCGCCGGGCCCAGGCTGGCGACGAATCGGCGTTTCGCGAAATCGTCGAGCGATACCAGTCGAAGGTCTTCTCCATCATTCACGGCATTGTCCGGCAGCGAAATGATGTCGAAGACATCGCTCAGCAGGTTTTCGCAAAAGTGTACTTTTCCATACGGAATTTCGATTTTCGCAGTTCGCTCATTACCTGGATCTATAAGATAACCGTCAACGAGTGCTTCGATTACCTGCGCAAGAAGAAGGTTCGGAAACTCGTTTACGAGAGCGATATGAGCGAAGACGAGGTACGCCGGGTCGAGAACAGCGAACCGGCCCTCGACCGTGGGGGCCGCGCCGATTCCAATCTCGCGCGCCGCGATTACGTGGTTAAACTGATGGGGCGGGTCTCGGACGAGGAAAAGCGGCTCCTCATGCTCAAGGAAGTCGAGGGTTATTCGGTAGAAGAACTCTCCGATATGTTGAACATGAACGAGAATACAATCAAGGTGAAGTTGTTCCGTGCCCGGCAGAAACTGGTGAAGGCTGCACAAAGGCTGGAGCGGGCGCCGGCTCCCGCGAAGCTTTGAAGCAAGCGGTCGTGAAGGAATGCAGGCCCGTGAAGACACGGAAGTGACGTAGTGAAAGCGGGGAATACCATGATGCACGACATCGTCGTCGATGAACTTGAACGGCACCTGAGCGGAAAAGCTTCGCGCGCCTTTTACGATCATCTGAGCGTGTGCGACGCCTGCCGCAACGAAGTTGCGCAGATGGAAGACCTGTCGATGCTGCTGCGCGACATTCGATCCGCCCCGGAGAACGGTTTCGATCTGGCTCCTCAACCGGCCCCCGGCTTCTACAACCGCGTGACCTGGCGGATTGTGGAGCGGCAGCAGAAGGAAGCCTGGGGACTGTTCTCTCCCGGAGCTGTCTTCTTCCGCCGCGTGGCTTTCGCCTCGCTGCTCCTGCTCGCCGGACTGGGAAGCTTCCTGGTCTCGCGCGAGGCTTCTTTCAGCGGCACCGACGCCGCTGCCATCATGGCCCAACACGATCCGGCGGCGGCCCACAGCGAAAGCTCCGACCGCGACCGGATGCTGGTGACGCTGGCGACGTACCACGAATAGATGGCCAGGCGTCCACAGACGAGCGAACCCGGCGAAATGGCCCGCGCCGCGTAGTTTTATGGGGTCGAACACTACTGCCGCCGCGCTTCCCCGCCCTGCCGAAAAAGTCGCCATCATCTCCTTTGTGCTGGTGTTCCTCTGCGGGGTCGTGCTGGGCGCCGTCCTCATGAGTTTCAGCGGCCACGCAAGCCTGCACGGGGCGCCTCCCGCGGCGGACGGTCTTTCCATGTCGGTGCCTGAGTGGAGAGAGAAGCTGGATCTCACCGATCAGCAGACCGACCAGCTCAAATCCATTCTCGACGACTTTTCGCATTACTACGACAACGTCCTCGCCGACGGCAACAGCCGGATCATGCAGATTCTGAACGACGACCAGAAGCGCAAGTTTGAGAGTATGTTGCGCGACCACAGGAAATAGCACGGTATCCGGGCGATTGTGAGAAACTATTCGGAGCCATGTTTCGCGCCTCTTGTCTGATATCCGTACTGATTTTCTTCGCCGGTTGCTCCAATAGCGGGAAAAAAGAGTCTCTCGTCTTCCCCGCGGGCGACAAGGTGACGGTCGGACCGCTCGTTTACAGCGTCATTGACACGCAAATCCTCACTCAGCTGGGTGACGACCCCACGACCGCGCGGACGCCGCAAAATCGTTTCTATGTGATGACGATCAGCGTATCGAACTCGAGCAACAACGATCTCCCCATTCCCGGCCTCACCCTTGTGGACGACTCGGGCAAAGAATACCCGGAAATCGCCGACGGCACGGACGTACCCAAATGGCTGGGAATCGTGCGCCGCGTGGGCAGCGCCCAGACCGAGCAGGGCAACATCCTTTTCGACGCGCCGGCGGGCCATTACCGGCTGCGCCTCACCGACGAAACCGACGATCGGCAGCTCTTCGCGGATATTCCGCTGAACTTCGTCCACGAAGAGATGAAGGTCGCCGACGAGCCCGCGCCGGATCGCGCAGTCCAGATCCCGACCCAGATTCCGGCCCCGGCCCCATCCCAGGCAAAAAAGTAACCTGCAATCACCATGCGAACCGTAGTCGCGTTTGCCGTCCTGACGCTGTCGATCCCGATCGAGGCGCAGACTCTCAAACTCGACCGGGCGATCATCTCCGATTCCGATGACGGGCCTCCGATCGGAGAGACCGCTTTTCGGGCGGGCGAAACGGTTTACTTCAGCTTTCTGGTGGAGAACTACAAAATGGGCGTCACCGGCAAGGTGCAGCTCACCGGACATATCCAGGCGTTCGACGCCGCCGGCACGCCGATCATGCCCCGCGACGAGGACGTGATCGGCACCACCGTGAGCCAGGAAGACAAGAACTGGAAACCAAAGTTGCGCTCTCAGTTTCAGCTTCCCTCCATCGCGCCGCCGGGAAACTACATCATTCGCTTCGAGGCCATCGACCAGCAGAGCCATCAAACGGCGACCGGCGAAATGGCGTTTTCCGTAGCCGGCAAGGGGGTGGAGCGAACCCCGGAGCTCGCGGTCCGAAATCTGGCCTTCTACCGTTCTCAGGACGAGGAGGCGCCGTTAAACGTTGTCGCCTACCGGCCAGGCGATATGCTCTGGGTGCGTTTCGCCATGACCGGTTACAAGTACGGCGACCAGAATGCCATCGACGTCGGCTATGACGTCGAAGTGTTGTCACCTGCCGGCAAGCAGTTATTTGCCGAAGAGAACGCGGCCGTCGAGAAGAGCCAGGCTTTTTATCCTCAGCCCTGGGTGCCGGCGGCATTCAATCTGAGCCTTCAGCCCGATACCCCCGCCGGAACCTACACACTGATCATTACGGCGCACGACGGGGTGGGCAGCCAGATGGCCGTACAGCGGGCGGAGTTCAAGGTCGAATAACGGACGAGCGATCTTCGGCTCTCGCAATCGCCGTGATCGCCGCTTCCAAAGCATCGAGCGAGCCGTCGAAGAAGTGATCGCGGGCATCGATGAACTCGAGCCGTTTGGGTTCGGCAAATCCCGCGAATGCGGCTTCGAGCGCCTCTTTCGGACCATGTTCGTCGTGCGTGCTCTGAACGAAGTATTTGGGTACCGCGCAGCCGGCGAGGAGATCGAAACTGCCCATCCGGGTGGAAAATCCGACCGCGATCAGGCGCGCCGGAACGGGGGGCGCCAACGCGCAGCCGAGTTTCAGAATCATGCGCGATCCGAACGAAAATCCGGCGAGCGAATAGGGCAGCGCGGGGTAGCGCGCGCGCAGAAACGCGAGAGCCGCCCGCGCGTCTTCCACCTCGCCGTTGCCTTCGTCGTGAATGCCTTCGCTTCGGCTCACGCCGCGGAAATTGAACCGCAGCACCACGGCGCCCGCTTTGCGCATGCCGCGCGCGATGCGGTAAACGACTTTGTTGTGCATCGTGCCGCCGTAGAGCGGATGCGGGTGACAAACGAGACAGGCTTCTACTGGCTCGCCGTGCTCCGGTTCTTCCAGCAAAGCTTCCAGCTTGCCGGCGGGGCCGTCGATCAGATGTGATTCGATCCGCCGCGGCACTCAGTTGGTCCGGTAGTTGGTGAACTGCAGATCGATACCAAAATCCGCGCCCTTCAGCAACGCGATGGCCTGCTGGAGCGTGTCGCGATCCTTGCCGCTGACGCGCACCAGATCGCCCTGAATGGCAGCCTGCAACTTCAGCTTGCTGTCTTTGATCTTTTTGACGATATCCCTGGCTTTTTCGATCGGAATGCCCGATGTCAGGGTCACTTCCTGCTTGACGGTCGAGCCAGCGGCGGACTGAATGGTCCCGTAGGTCAGGTTCTTCACCGGAACCTGGCGCTTGATCAGTTTCGATTGCAGAATCTCGGTCACGGCCTTGAGTTTGAAATCGTCGGCGCTGGTGAGGGTCAGTTTCTTGTCCTTCTCATTCAGCTCGATATGGGATTTCGAATCCTTCAGATCGTAGCGCGTGGTGATCTCTTTCATAGCCTGCTGGATGGCGTTATTCACCTCCGGCATTTCAATTTCAGAAACGACGTCAAAGCTGTTATCTGGCATGCAAGTGTCCAGTTTACCCGTCAGGCTTCGGCTTTGTGCAACTGCGAAGCCGGGCTCCGTCCGCTGCCGGAGAGCGCGGCGAGCACTTTGGCGTTGATCTCTTCGATCAGAGCGGGCATGGCCGCATCGAGCGCAACCGTTACCGCGGCCCGCACCTGTTCGGGATCGAGCACCACCACGGATCGCGGCGGACCCGCGGGTTTCACCGCTTCGCGCGGCGCTTTTTTCGCGGGCGCGGTGAATCGCCCGATCGCCGCGAGCAGCAGACTGGCTTCGAACGGTTTCTTGAGAACGCCGTCTGCGTGCACGCGAGCGACTTCGGCATCGTCGACCGGTTCGACTGCGCCGGCCGTCAGGAATACCGGCGCGCCACCGTTGTTCTTGATGTATTCGCAGAGTTCGTAGCCGGAGACCTCCGGCATGGAGATGTCGGCAATCACGAGGTCGGGCTGTGCATCTTTGAGACGCAGCATCGCCACCAGTCCGTCGCTGACGGTGATGACCTCGTGCCCCTCGTCGCGAAGGATCCGTTCGCCCATGCGCTGCGCGTGCGGACTATCGTCGGCGAGAAGGATCCGGCTCATTGCGGCGTCGCGGCTGCGGTGGTCGCGGCCGGCGTCGTGCCGGCGGGCGTTGTTCCGGCAGGCGCGGCTGCGGCGGGAGTACCGGCAGCGGCCGGCGTTGTCCCGGGAACCGTTTTCCCTTCTTTGGCCGCTTTAGCCGCTTTGGCCGCAGCTTTTTTCTGCGCGGCCAACGCCCTCTTCTGCTGCGCCACTATAATCTTCATCTGCTCTTTCGTGAGAGGGTGATTGGTCGGGCAGGTATTGACGTCCTGGCAGCCGTTCGTCGCAGAAGTTGCGGCCGGTTTTGCGTCGGCACTGCTCGTAGCCGTCAATGAGCTTGTACCGAGGCCCGCCTTCTGCTCGCCCTCGCCTGTCGCTGTCGCGCTCGCGGCCGGCGCGGGAAGGGCGCCAAGCCGCGCTTCCGGCGCCTTGTCGATCTCGTCGGAATTACCCACGGTGGCCGTCACATCGCTGACGCCGCCGGCGCCGACTGTGGTCTGGCCGCCTGCAGCGCTTGCGGGCACGCTGACTGGCACCGCGGGACGCAGGGCCTGCATCGCCGGTGCACCCGTCTTCGCCGCCAGATTCGTGTCGGGCCGGCCTTCGAACGGACTGAGCGTCCGATGAATAATGCCGGGACGCGTCCTATTCTCAAGCTCGTATTTCATGCGCGCATAGGCTGCCGGGTCCGCCTGAGGCACCGGCCGCTTCATTGCCGTCAGCCGCTCCTTCGCCGCGCTCACATGCTGACTCAAAGGATAGTCGCGCACCAGACGCGTGAGCGCATCTGCTTCCTGATTCTCAAAACGATCCCCCATGTGCCGGAACGAATCCGCATTCAGCCACAGCGCTTCGTCCGCGCCGCTATACAGCGGATACTGCTGGGAGACGAACGACAGCCGGTTTGAAGCCGCCGGGAAGCTGCCCTTGGTGTGATAGAAAAGACCCGTGCGGAATTCCTTGTCCGCCAATACCTCCTGCACGTCGCGAAGCATCTGCTGCGCCTTGGGCACGAACTTCGAATTCGGGAACTGGTTCATGACCTGGCGGCACTCGTCTTCGGCGCGCTGCCCCTGCGAGTTGTCGCGATCGGCTTTCTCCATCTGCTTGAAATGGATATCGCAGATCTTGAACTGCGATTCCGCCGCTTCCTCCATGTTGGGATAGAAGAGGATGAAGTCCTTGTACTCCGCTTCCGCCTGGGCCAGACCATGCGCGCCGCCTTCGCGGAACCAGCTGTCGGCGATTGCGAGCTTCGCCTTGGCCAGATATTCGCTGGTGTCGTAGGTGTTGATCAGCGTGTTCAGGGTGAGGCGCGCGGCTTCGTAGTCGCCATGCTCGATGTTCCTGATGGCCTTGTCGAACAGTACCTTGTCGGGCTGAAGCGTTTCTTTCGTGATCGGAGTGTCGTACTTTTTATGATGAAAAAGGCCGAAGCCCGAAAGAAAGAAAAAGGCGTATACGCCTGCGAAAACGGCAAATGTCTGGTAGCGACGCTGCATCGGAACTCTCTATGATCTCAAATCTTTCAGTCTGATTTCCATCAAACGCGAACCGCGCGGGCATTTTCGGCGATGTGTTGCATCTCTTTCACGGTTGCCGCCGGATCGGCACTGTGAAAGACGGCCGATCCCGCCACGAGCCAGTCGCAGCCGGAATGCACGATTTCGGCCGTGTTCCCCGCACTGACGCCCCCATCTATCTCGATCGCAAAGCCCAGCCGGCGTTCCCGGCGCTGCCGGTCCAGTTCCCGAATTTTGTTCAGCGCGTTCGGAATGAACTTCTGCCCTTCAAATCCCGGGTTAACGCTCATAACAAGCACGTAGTCCGCCAGGTAGAGGATATCTTCGAGCGCGCTCACCGGGGTCGCGGGGTTGATCACCACACCCGCGCGGACTCCTTCATCCTGAATACTGCGGATCGTGCGGTCGAGATGCCGCGCGGCCTCGAAGTGAACTGAAATCTGATCCGCGCCCGCTTCGATGAACAGCGGTGCGAATTTATCCGGATCGGTGATCATGAGGTGCAGATCCAGCGGAAGGCCCGTGATCTTGCGGATCGACTTGACGACCGGCGGTCCGATCGTCAGATTCGGTACAAAGTGGCCATCCATGATGTCCACGTGGAGCATGGTCGCGCCGCCGCGTTCCACCTTACCGATGTCATCCGCCAGACGGGCAAAGTCCGCCGAAAGGATGGATGGAACGATCTGGACCATTACGACTTTAGTAGATAATTCTATCGCATCCGCAGGTTAAATGCTGTTAAGAACCCAACGCGGCGGCGAAGAAACCATCGCCGGGGTCGCGCCCCGGAATCCGCTCCACAGTTTCGAGAACGCTCGCGCCGGAAGCTTCCACGACCTCGCGATTCTCCTCCCGTTCAAGCGAACAGGTTGAATAAACCAGCCGGCCACCGGGTGCGAGTTGCGAGAGGGCATTGCGCAGGATCGCAATTTGCCGGCGCTGCAGATCCGCGATATCCTCCGGTTTCAAGCGCCATTTGATCTCCGGGTTGCGCGCCAGGGTACCCGTGCCCGAACACGGCGCATCCACCAGTATCCGGTCGAATCGCGCGGCGAACGGAAGTGGGTTCGCCGCATCCAGCGCAACCACAGGGATGCCGAGCGCAAGCAGCATCTTCGCCCGGCTCGCATGCAGATCGCAGGCAATCGCCCGGATTGGCGTTTCCAGAGCCTGCGCGGTTTTGTTACCGGGCGCCGCGCACAGATCGAGGAATGTCTGGCCGGGCTCGATGTGCAACAGCGGAACTACGGCTTGCGACCCGATATCCTGGAAACGAAAAGGCCCGGGATCGCCAGCGTCGAGGCGATAGCAGCCGGGCACATCCGTCGCTTCCGCGCCCGGCGGCGGCAGCGCGTTGCCGACCCGGATGTACCGATCAGGCGGCGCCAGACTCGCGCGCGCGATGCCGTCCGCGGCGGCTTCTCCGTATTGCGCGACCCACCGTTCGAGCAGCCACGCCGGCGTCGACAAGCTCCGCGGGATTTCAGCCGGCTCCCGAATGGCGCGCCGGAGCACGGCATTCACAAACGAGGCCGCCGAGGTTTTCCCCGCCCTTCGCGCCAGTTCCACCGAATCGTTCACTGCGGCGTGGGCCGGCACCCGATCGAGGAACCGGATCTGGTAGAGCGCCATCTCGAGCGCGATGCGGACCGCGGGATCCAGCCGATCCACCGGCCGTTTGGAGAACTGGCCGATCTCCGCGTCCAGTTCGCCGCGCCGCCGCAGCGTGCCGAATACGAGATCCGACGCCAGCCCGGCATCCCGCATATCGAGGTGCACGGACTTCGCCGCCAGGGCTTCGGCCGACCACGCGCCGCGGTCAACCGCCAGCAACGTGCCGAATGCCACTTGTCTGGCGATCGCGGGCTTCATATATCCGGCCAGTTTACAAGCCGTTGTACTACATTGGGACCGGGGAGAATCAGCCGATGGCCTTAGCCGACCAGACTTGTGTACCCTGCAAAGGCGGCGTGCCTCCGCTCAAAGGCGCGGCGTTGAACGCGCTCAAATCCCAATTGCCGGAGTGGCAGGTTTTCGACGAACATCATCTGCACCGGGTGTTCCGTTTTCCCGATTTCAAGAAGGCGCTCGATTTCGTGAATCGCGCCGGCGCGATTGCGGAGGAACAGGGTCACCATCCGGACATCCTCCTGGCCTGGGGCAAAGTGGAAGTCACGATCTACACTCACAAGATCGACGGGTTAACCGAGAGCGACTTCGTTCTGGCCGCTAAGATAGACCGGGTTTGCTGAGTCGGATTCACCCGATCGAGTCATCAGCCACGCCGCGGCGCCAGGGGCCAGAATACCTCTGTTTTCCAGTCCTTCGGATCGGGGAACTCGCCGGGATCGGTGACATACGATTCCCACGGCGCTCCCGCCGCTTGCAAGCCCTCGGCTTCAATCCATTCCTGAATGGCGGCATGGGCCTCGGTGAGCTTGTCGTACAACCCGGCATGGGTCGTCGTCGCCACCAGGCCGCCCGGCAGCGTGTCGGATAAAACCTCGCCATCGCCCGCGGCCCCGCCCGGTGTTTGCACCGGCATTCCGGCCTCGATCGTCGTCATGCCCGGACCCCAGTCGAGATACCGCGCAAACGGATGTCCCGCCAGCGCCGCGCCCACCTTCTGCGCCTGCAGAAACACCAGCGGCAGCGACTCCCCGATCGTCTTTGCAATCTCCGGCCGCTTGATGCGCCGCCGTACCAGCAGCACCGGCTGCGCGGCAATTTCCTTCGTTGTAATGGAATAACTCATGTGGCCTTTCCGAACCTCCTCACTGAGGGTGATGTGATACAGCCCGATACACAGACCGATTCCGTTGACCAGCGCCGCATGTACGCCAGCCTGCGCCGCGTCCCCGCCACCGGCAAAACCGCGCAGGCGATAAGCGCTGGGGCTCGTCCCGAAGCGCCGCCTGAAAGCCCGGCAGAAAACCTCATGGCTGCGGAACCCGCACGCCAGCGCGACGTCCAGTACCGAATCGTTCGCGCTGAGCAGCATCGCCGCCGCGCGTTCCAGTCGCAGCCGCAGTGTAAGCCGTTTCGGCGTTTCGCCCACCGCTGTGGCAAAGATTCGATGCAGATGATACGGCGATATGCCTGCCTGCCCGGCCAGCGCCGCCAGAGAAAGATCCTCCTCCGGGTGCGCCGCCGCGAACGCCAGCACCGGCTGCACCTGTCTGAACCGTCTCGCCATGTTCCTTTTCGAATCTAACCCGCGGAACCCGACGGCTGCTTGATCATTCTTGCGGATCGCGTCAGAACTCCAGCCGGGCCTGAAACGCAATCATACGCGGCGAACTATCTCCGCCCAACCCGACGCCGAGCAATCCGGTAGGCGGTGAAGTAGTCGACGTTATCGCGCCGAAACCGGTCAGCGTCGAAGGTTTGCCTGGAATCCCCGCATAAACCAGCGAAGGCAGCGCGAAATTCGGATGATTGAACAGGTTGAAAAACTGCCCATCGACGCGCAGCTTGACCCGTTCGTTCAACGTGAACCATTTCGTGATGTAAAAATCGGTCCAGACGAAATCCGGACCGCGCAGCGAATTGCGCCCGAGATCCCCGAACTGGCAATTCGCCGGCGTGTCGCCGCCCGCGCACGCGCCCGTACCCGGATCCACCGCCGACACAAACGCCGCCGGATTCAACCACTGAATCGTGCCCGGCTGCGTCACGCCCGCGATCGCGTTGTGGTCATACAACGGCACACCCGGTATCACGCTCGCAAACTGCGGACCGCTGCCATTCACGATGCCCTCTCCATTCGCCGAATACGGTGTACTCAGAACCGAAAACGGCAAACCACTGCGCCAGAATTCCGATCCCGACAGCTGCCACCCATGCAGCGCCTTTGTCGGCAACTCATAAACCCAGGTCGCGGTGAAATTGTGCCGCACATCGTAATCGCACGGCCCGCGATCGCGCTCCAGATCGCCGGGCAGCGGCGAAAGAATTCCTCCCGCCGAGAACGCCAGAAAACCGCCGTTCGAAACCGTGTCGATGCAATGACTCCAGGTGTAATTCGCCTGCACCTGTATGCCATGGCCCAGGCGCTTTTCGGCGGTCGTCTGCAGCGCGTTGTAGTGGCTGTTGGCGCCCGTCGCCAGTTGCGTTACCGCCCCGAATCGCGGATCCACCGGCGAGCCGTACGGAAACGGCGCAAAGCAGCCCTGGCAGACCGTCTGATAGCCGTTCACCTCGGTCGTATACGGCTGATCCACCGCGCGCGTTCCGACATACTGCGCCCGCAGATTGATTTTCGGCCCGATCTGATGTTCCAGCCCCAGGCTCCACTGCATGAAATAGGGCGCCCGCAGCTTTCCATCGGGCACCGCCGTGATCGCCACAGGCTGCAGACAATTATTCGGATTCGCCAGCGGCGAGGCGCAGGAAAGCTGCCCTGAAGCGAAGCCCGAAGTGAAGATCTGATTGGCCGCAGCGGTCGCACCGGCCGCGCTGCCGGGTACTCCCGGGGCGATCGCCGTTCCACCAGCCGTACCCAGCAATCCACCCACGAACGTTTCCGAGTAGGGCGGATTCACCCCCACCAGATCCACCACGCTGCCTGGCAGCAGATCGCTGAACAGTCCGAATCCGCTGCGCAGCACGGTGCCCGGCGCGATCTGATAAGCGATTGCGGTTCGTGGTTGCAGAATCGCCAGCGGCGTGGCGGCGAAGATGTTCCCGAGCCCGGTCTGAATCGCTTCGTTCAGCGGTTGGTTGACGTCATGCGCAATCGCGTCGAACGAGCCGGTGAGCCGCGCCACATCGTCGTGCGGGTTCAGCGGGTCCGAGTTATGCGTTGCGCGCAGCCCGAAAGTCCAGGTCAGCTTCGCCGTCACCTTCCACGTGTCCTGCGCATAGAGATCCAGATTCAGGAAATTGTACGGCTGGGAATCCGCTACGGGAAAAGTCGTGGAGGCGGTCGACGCCACGCCATCGATGAACTGCGCCAGAGTGGTATACGTAACGAGCGGAACCGTGCCCTCGCCAAAATCGTAGTCGTTCAAACGGAAGATGCGCGTGTTGGTGCCGAAGCGCAGTTCATGCGCGCCCACCGTCCAGGCGAGGTTGTCGTTTATGAAAAAGCGACTCGCCCGCCTCCCCTGCACCCAGGTGTTGTCCAGACCGCCGACGGTTGTAAACGGAGCGTTCGCTCCCACCCCCTCCAGCACGATCGGAAACGCCGCCAGCGTCTGCTGCAGATTGCGCGGGCCGAAGAGGCTCTCGTACCACGAGAACGCCGGATTGAAATAATTCACCAGCTTCGGCGAAAAGACATGCGTATAACCGGCCGCGAATGAATAAAGCGGCTGCGGCGAAGTCGCATTGAAGACGGGATTGATCGGATCCGTGTAGGCGGCCTGCAGACCCGTGTCGGCCTGAAACCGGTACCACGTGATGTTCCGGTCGTCCACGTTGTAATCGATACGCGCCGTCTGCACCTGCTCGCGATCGTCGCTTGAATGCGAAACGCTCTGCCGGTTGGCGCATCCGCTGCCGTTCGGCGCACCGCCGAGAGGACAACCGAGAACCTGCACCGGGCTTCCCGCTATGCTTCCAAAGAGCGAAAACATCTTCTGATAGAACGGAACCTCCGCCACCGGCAGTTGCTGTAATACGTAGCTCTGAAAGGCGGGCGTGGGAACCGTAGTCGCGGTCACGATCGGCAAGGCGATCCGCACCCACTCGCTGTCGAAAAAGAAGAACAGCTTGTTGTGCAGGATTGGCCCTCCCACACTGCCGCCGAAATGATTCACCGTCGAGCGCGGCTTGTGATTCCCCGGCGTGGCGTTGGTAAAAAAATCCGCCGCGTTGAACTTCGATCCGTTCCATAGCTCGTACAGGTTTCCGTGAAACTGATTCGTTCCCGATTTGGTGACGTAATCGACCTGCGACGCGCCGTAACGGCCCTGATCCACCGCGTACGAGAGCGTGTTCACCGTAACCTCTGCGATCGAGTTGAGCCCCAGCACCAGGTTCGTCGAAAGTCCGCTGTTCAGATTGGTGAGCGGGTCGTTGGTTTCGAGGCCGTCCACGATGTACCCGTTGGCAAGCGCGGGCAGACCGTTGAACTGGACGTTCCCATAGCCATTGGAACCGCCCACGAAATCGTTGCTGCTGCCGGCGGTATTCATCAGCGCGCCGGCGGCAAACTGCAGCGGATACGTCAGGTCGTTTCCGGGATTTGGCAGATTTTCGAGCGCCGGCGCAGTGATCGTGGTCGCGGTATTCGGATTCTCGGGATTGATCAGCGGCGTTTCGCCGGTCACCGTCACCGCCCCTTTCACGGCATTCAGCTTGAGTACGAAATCGACCGTCTGCCGCTGCCCCAGGCCGGCGGCGACGGACTCGCTCGTCTGCGTTGCGAACCCCTCCGCCTCGGCCTTCACCGAATAAGTTCCCGGTTTGAGCTGAGGGAAGTTGAAACGGCCCGCGTCGTCGGTCTTTTCGACGCGCTTCGCTCCCGCGTCCACGCTGACGATCGTCACCGTGGCGCCGGCAATGGCCGATCCGGTCGGATCCGCCACCGTGCCCACGATCGCGCTCGTCGTCTCGCCCTGAGCGAGAAGGCTCTCGCAGCTGCAGAACAGGAGGAGAAGCAACAGCAAATTAGGCGTAACTAATTTAGCCATGGCTAATCTTAGCGCATCTGCGATAATTTGCTGGTGGCCGCAAAACCATCCGTCCTGTCGACCTCCGAGTCGGTGGACGACTATCTCAAAGCCATTCTCGAACTGGGCGGCGCTCACGACGAGCGAGTCGCCACCAATGCACTGGCGGCGAGGCTGGGCGTGCGCAATCCGTCGGTGACCGGGATGCTGCAGAAGCTGGCCCTGCAGCGGCCGCTGCTCGTTCTGTACGAAAAACACCGCGGAGTGCAGCTCACGGCGGCCGGCAAGCGCAGGGCCTGGGAACTCGTCCGGCACCACCGTCTGCTCGAGTTATTTCTGCACGACGTTCTGAAGTACTCCTGGGACGAGGTGCACGACGAAGCCGAGCGTCTCGAACACTTCATTTCGGAACGATTCGAAGATCGCGTCGCTGCCATCCTGGGCAATCCGGAATTCGACCCGCACGGCCACCTGATCCCGCACAAATACCAATCGGGTACGTTCCGCGATGAAGTTCCGCTCAGCCAATGGCCGCTCCACAAGCAAGGAGTCATCAGCAGCGTCTCCGACCGCAGCGCTGCCTCTCTGCGCGAACTGGAGCGTCTCGGCCTGACGCCGGGCACCGCCCTGACGGTTGCACAAAGGCGACCCTCCGGTGCGATTTCGCTTCAGCTGAAATCCCGCCCGGATCTCGTCAGGCTGGCCAGGAACCTCGCATCCTGTATCCTCGTCGCCTCAGCCGTCGAAAAGAATCGGCCGAACCCGCTCGCGTAGCCGCTCCAATTCAGCGGAGTTGTGGCGCAGGAGTTCGTGATCCCAGATGCCGTTCGTACCCTCGCGACAATCCCGGGCCATCGCCTTCCCGATCTCCTCGTAAGGGCCCTCGATGTCTTCAGGTTCGGTCAGCGTACTGAGGATGAAGACGCGATCACGCAACTGTTCAGGTATTTCCCGTTTCGCTTCCTGAGTTCGCCCCTCCTTGCCATCGAGGTCGATCAACAGAACCATCAATCGGTCCGGATAGTCATTCATTCTGGGAATGTGATCGCACCTGAAGCGGTCGAGGACCTCCAGCCATCCACCTGCCACTTCCAAAACTTGTATCCTTCGCAGAAGAAGGGAGGGATCCAGTAGAAAGCCGTTGGCCATCTGCCGGTTCGCGTCGTCCTCGGGTAGCACCAGAACGTGCGGCAGGTACTTGTTTACGCTCACACATCTCCGCGGACCAACGCACTCACAAGGTCTCCCTCAACGCGCGTCTGATCCAGTTGACGAACAACCGTTGGTTCCAGGTGGCTGTTTCTGGACAGCACAAGCGTGTTCTCGTCGGAGAATCGCCGGATGGCCTCGGGATTGTGCGAGGTCGCGATAAACTGGCCGCCAGACTCAAATGCGCGCCGGAGCGCCAGCACAAAGTGCCCAACTTCGGACAGGGCCAGATAGTTGTCCGGTTCGTCCCAGAAGCAAAGCAACGGACCATAGGCCTCATTTGCGGCAAGAACCAGCGCGCATACCATGAAGCACTTCTCACCGTCGGAAAGATCCGCAAAAGGAAGGCTCAGGCTGCCCTGTCCGTTGGAGAATTGAACCAGAAGACTTCGCGTCTCCTTGCCGACGACGGGATTTCTGATGTCCTTCAGATCCGGCATTACTTCCTTAAGATATTTGTCGATGGTGGCGTACGAAGCCGGAGAGTATGTCAGAAGCCCGGTGAACCAGGCGCCAAAATCGGTGACTTCAACGCCGGGCTGCAGCGTTTCCTGTTCTGACTCCCCGGCAATCAAGCCAGGTACGGGTCTCAGGATGAGGACGCGGGCCAGCCATTGTTTGAAGATCGAGAGAGGACCGTTCGCGGGCTGCTCCAGAATTATGGGCAACGCCACCAGATGCCAGTCGATACCGAACTTCGCAGCATTGTCCTGATCTGCCTTCGCGAGGTTCACCAGCGCCTTGTCTCGAAAGTAAACGGGCCTTCCTTCGACTGACAGCTTCTCCTCGAACACCCGAAGTTCATTGAACCCGGCGGGAAACTCGAAAGCGATCATGTACTCAAAGGAGCGGCCCGCTATCTCGGCCACCAGTTCGAATCGCATAGGGCCATCGCCTCCCCCACGGGCCAGATCCTTGGGTTTCACAAGTCCGTCTACGCGGTTCGTCCCCCTGGCAATTTTTTGTAGCACCTCAAGGGCGGACGCGACGGTCGATTTGCCCACGCCATTACTTCCGATCAGCAGAACCGATTTGC
>CAWBIS010000022.1:0-5274 GCA_963788485.1 Terriglobia bacterium | reverse complement strand
GCTATCTGGCTACTGGTTGAGCATTACCGTATTGCTGGTTGCCGCCAACGGGGACAGCGACAATGTCACCGATTTTTCCGATGCCGTTCTCAAGCTGAGCCCGGCTAACCTCACTATCCAGGACTGGTTCGCCCCCTCCGACCAGCAATCCATCGATGAGGACGACGAAGACCTGGGCAGCGCGGGCGCGATCCCGATTCCCGGAACGAGCCTGCTGATCACGGGTGGCAAACAGGGGACCCTTTATCTGCTGAACACGGCCTCGCTCGGTCATATCAGCCCCAATAACGGGCAGATTCTGCAGAGCCTGCCTGGCTCGGGCTCCGGGGTTTTCAATATGGCGGTCTGGAATCGAGCTACCGGCCCCATGATTTATATGCTGGGAGCGAACACTTCACTGGGGGAGTTTCAACTGGCTGAGAACGCCATCGACACCACCCCTGTTTCACAAACATCCACCGCGTTTGGCGTTCCCTATCAGGGCATGACGATTTCCGCCAATGGGGGGCAGCCGGGAACAGGGATTGTCTGGTTCGCGGACGCCGACTCCTGGCCGTTTCCCGCCCCGGGAACACTGCACGCCTTCGACGCGGACGACCTTTCGACGGAGTTGTGGAACAGCGACATGAACGCGACCGACCAGCTCGGCGGTTTCTCCAAGTTCACCAATCCTACCGTCATCAACGGCAAGGTCTACATGGCTTCGGCGTCCAATCGTCTGCTGGTCTATGGGATCCTGCCGCCGCCTGCGCCCGCGCCCGTGATTACCGGTCTGGTGAACGGCGCAAGCTATGTGAGCGGGCCGCTGGCTCCCGGAGAGATTGTGACGATATTCGGCCAGAATCTGGGACCGCAGACTATGGCCAACGGTACGTACGATCAGAACGGAAATCTGAACGCGGAACTCGACGGCACCCAGGCCACCTTCAACGGCGTGGCCGCGCCCCTGCTGTACGTATCCGCGGGAGCGATTTCGGCAGTTGTTCCCTTCGAGGTTGCCGGATCGAATCAGGCGGTGGTGGAGGTCACCGTGAACGGACAGCCTTCCGCGTCCGGAACGTATCCCGTTGCGCCGACCGTGCCGGGAATATTTACCTGCAACGCCAGTGGAAGCGGCGAGGCGGTGATTTTCAATCAGGACGGCAGCGCCAACGGGGCGAACAATCCCGCGGCGCCCGGATCGGTGATTGTCGTTTATGCGACGGGTGCGGGGGTGACGAATCCGGCGGACGCGGACGGGAGTATCGCCCAGGCCGGGAACCCGCTCGCGGCGATGAGTGCAACGACTGCGACGATCGGGACGAAAGCTGCCACTGTGGTCTATGCGGGCGACGTGCCGGGCGAAGTCGCGGGAATGGCGCAGTTCAAGGTTCAGGTGCCGAAGGGCGTGGCGGGCAGCGTCCCAGTGGTCGTTAATGTCGGCGGGAGCGCCAGTCAGGCGAACGCGACGGTTATGATCGCGGGTCCAGGCCAGACCCGGACGTCATTTTCGCGGCGTGTGCCCCGGGTGCCATGAGCAATCCCAGTATTCGAATTTAGCGTCCTTCTCGTGCTTCTGCCGGAGGGCGGTGGCGGAGCAATGAGGATGCTTGTTGGGCGATCGGATTCTGCAATATTGCAGATATTCGTCGGTGGCATACGCCTGCTGGACCTCGCACATGTCAGGCGTCCAGGGCTTCAGCGGCTCTTTCGGAGTCTGCTGCGCCAGAATCTGCTGCGTGAACAAGAGAAGCGGGATCACAGACGCCGCCACGCCAGTACGGCGTTCAATCCGCCGAAAGCGAAAGAGTTGGAGATGGCGTACTCGACCTCCGACTTGCGCGGGCAGTTGGGAATGTAGTCGAGATCGCACTCGGGATCGCGTTCGTTGAAATGGATGGTCGGCGGCAGGGTGCCGGTCGAGAGGGCGAGGATCGCGGCGGCGGATTCGAGGGCCCCTGCGGCTCCCAGCGTGTGCCCGTGCATGGCCTTGGTCGAAGAGATGGCGAGCTTCCGGGCGTGGGCGCCGAAGGCCAGATGCAGCGCGGTGGTTTCGGCGATATCGTTGGCTGTGGTTCCCGTTCCGTGGGCGTTCACATAACCTACCTGCTCGGGCGCGATGCCCGCGCAACGCAGCGCCATGCAGACGGCTTTCGCCGCGCCTTCCGCCGATGGCTGGGTGATGTGATGCGCGTCGCTCGACATGCCGAAGCCGGCCAGCTCGGCGATCGGTTTCGCGCCCCGGGCGAGCGCGTGGTCGAGAGATTCCAGAACCATCATGGCCGCGCCTTCCCCCAGAACCATGCCGTTGCGATCCTTCGAAAACGGGCGGCAAAGAGTCGGGGAAACGACGCGCATTGCCTCCCACGCCTTGAGGATACCGTAGCTGAACGGGGCTTCGGAGCCGCCGCTTAAGGCGACGTCGCACATGCCCGAACGCACCAGCGCGAACGCCTGTCCCAAGGCGTGAGCCGACGAGGAACACGCCGTGGAGATGGTGAAAGCCGGTCCAGTGATGCCGAATTCGAGCGAAATGGCGCTGGCGCCGGCGTTCGCCATGGTTTTCGGAATGGTCATCGGATGGACGCGGGTTTTGCCCATTTTGTAAACGTCCCAGAAGCCCTGATTTTCGGTGGCCTGGCCGCCGACGCAGGATCCGGTGACTATGGCGGCATTCTCGCGCAGTTCAGTGGACCATTCGAGACCGCTCTGGCAGACCGCTTCCCTCGCGGCGACGACCGCGAACTGCGCGAAGCGATCGATCATGTCCGCTTCCTTCAGGGAGAAATGGTCGGCCGGGTCGTAACACCGGACCTCGGCGCCATTGCGAAAGCGAAGGTCGAGACATTCCGTGTTGGTGATGGGGCCGATGCCGCAGCGACCATCCTGCAAGGCCTTCTGGAACGACACGCGATCTTTCCCCAGTCCGCTGATAACTCCGATGCCGGTGACGACGACTCTGCGCATCAGGATGCGGCGGGCGCGGGATCGCTCGGAGCATCGCTTTTCAGGTTGCGTTTCTCGATCAGCGTGCGCACTCCTTCCACCATGTCGCGGACGCTGCGGATGGTTTTTACCTCTTCGTCGGGCACGTTGATATCGAACTCGTTTTCGAGCGCGAAAACGATATTGACGCCGTCCATGGAGTCGATTCCCAGTTCCTCGAAGCTGCTGTCGATGGTGACCTGCGCCGGGTCTTTGCGTTGAGTTTCGGCGATGATGCGCAAAATGCGCCGGGTTAGCTCTTCCTGATTCAAATCGTCGGCCATAGCAGTTGAGGGACTGTTACAAAATGATACCCTTTCGCCAGCAGCGCCGGAACGATGCGGCGGACGGCTTCGACGGTGGCGCTGATATCGGGTTTCGCCAGAGTGCCGCGGCCGTCGTGCAGGCACACGATCGATCCATCGGCTGCGTGCGTGAGAACGCGTTGTGCGACCGCGGGCGCGGACAGTTTCCAATCCCGCCCAATGACGCTCCACATCACCCCCAGTAATCCGAGGCGGAGCTGCGTTTCGCGAAAGCCGAACCAGCGTACGCCGTAGGGCGCACGCATCAGACGCGGCACGGTGGAAGCGGCGTCGAAGATTATGTCCTGGGCGCGGCGGAATTCGTTCTCGATGAACGATGGACGGGCGAAGGCGAAATTCGGGTGCGTGTGGGTATGATTGCCGATCTCGTGACCGGCTTCGCGCACCGCGCGGCTCAGTTCCGGGGCGCGTAATACGTTCGCGCCACATTGAAAAAACGTGGCCGGGACGCCGTACTCGGCGAGTATGCGGAGAATGTGCGGGGTGGACCGGGAGGGTCCGTCGTCAAAAGTAAGCGCAATGGCACCGCGCCCGGGCGCGGCTCGCCACACCGAGGGACCAAAGACGGTTGAAGAACGGCCGCGCACGGCCCACGCCATTCCCGCGGCCGCGGCGCCCGTGATTGCCGAGGACGCGAGTAGAGCCGATGCGCGGTTGCGCATTCAGACGAGTTCTTCCTTGACCGGGTCCCACTGAATCGTACGTCCGGCGTAATAGCTCTCGACGGCCATGGCGCAGGCGATGGAGACGCGGTAGCCGATTTCGAACGGGCAGTTTGGCTGTCTCGAGGTGCGGATGCAATCCAGGAAATTCTGCATGTGGGCGCGGGGCGCGGTCGGGGTCTGGCCAAGCAGTTCCGCGCCGTCGGGACGAGTGACTTTCTGCGGGAAGTAGCGGATTTGCTGGCCGCGCGAAATGGTGCCGTCGGTACCGAGCACGTCTTCGCCGACGCCGGGATGATTGCTGCCGAAACCGGAGTCCCAGGAGAAGAGCAGGCCGGGAGCATGAATCATGGCAACCGACATAGTGTCCGGGACCTCGCGGCCGTCGTTCCAGCGGTAAATGCCCCCGGTCATGGTGACCGCGTGGGGGATATCGAGGGCCATCACCTTGTACCAGAACGCGAGCTGCTGGGACATGCTTTCATGCACGTTGCCGCCGGAATAATCGTAGAAGAGGCGCCAGTTGAGGTAGCGGTCGGCGTCGAAAGGGCGCGCGGGCGCGCTGCCGAGAAACGAATTCCACGCGATGGTTTCGGGCGTCATGTCCGGCCAGAGCGGACGCGTCCACTGCGGCTTGCCATGCGGCGTGTTGCGGTACATGTGCGCGCGGATGGCGGTAATCTGCCCCAGGGCGCCGCCGGCGAGGTAATTCGAAGCGTCGGCCGTGTGGCCGAGCGAGCAGGTCTGGTGACCGATCTGGACGACGCGGCTGCCGGCGTTCAGAAAAGCGGCGCGCATGAGCTTCGCCTGCTCGACGGTGAACGCCATGGCTTTCTCGATGTAAACGTGCTTGCCCGCATCCATCGCCGCGATGAAAGCTTCGGCGTGGAGATGCTGGGGCGTGGCGATGAGGACGGCGTCGATGGAGGGATTATCGAGAAGCTGCCGGTAATCGGCGCAGGCCCTCGCATTGGGGGCAAGTTTCAGCGCCTCGTCGCGGCGGCGGGCGTAGATGTCGGCGAACGCGGCGATTTCAGTGCCGGGGCAGGCGATGGCCTCGCGGACCAGTTGCGAGCCGCGGTCGCCGACGCCGATGACGCCGATGCGGACGCGGTCGTTGGCCCCCAGAACGCGGCCCGTAGCCAGCGTGCCGGCGAGACCGGTAGCCACGTTACCGATAAAATTGCGCCTGGTCTGCACTTGTAATACGAGTTTAACGCGTTTGCCGCGTTGGGTATCATCTTCATGTGGTCCGCCGCTTTTACGTCCATAACTTTCGGTGTCTGGAGAATTTCGAATTGCCCATTGCGGGCAAATCGTCG
>CAWBIS010000021.1:0-17553 GCA_963788485.1 Terriglobia bacterium | reverse complement strand
GGTGTTTACCATGCGGTAATGACGCCAGAGTTGACTCACCCCGTTGTGTCGAAACTGCCTGACGGATTCGCGGCCGCAGTGCGCCCGATTACCGCCGCCACCATAACCACGGACTCATCCGGGCTGGTCGCGGGTGAAGTCGAAATTCCCACCGGGGACGTCCGCATTCCGGCGTACCGCGCCATGCCCTCTGCCGGCGCGTCGTTCCCCACCGTTCTGGTCGTACAGGAAATCTTCGGCATCCACGAGCACATCAAGGACCTCTGCCGGCGATTGGCGAAGACCGGTTATCTCGCCGTCGCGCCCTATCTCTATGCGCGCGAAGGCGACGTTTCGAACCTCACCGAGATTCCCGAAATCTACGCCAGGGTGGTGTCGCACGTTCCCGATGCCCAGGTCATGTCCGACCTCGACGCCACCGTCGCATGGGCCGGGAAAAACGGCGGGGACACCAGCCGGCTCTTCGCCACCGGCTTTTGCTGGGGTGGCCGCACAGTCTGGTTGTACGCCGCGCACAGCAACGCGCTCAAAGCCGGTGCGGCCTGGTACGGCAGGGTCATCGGCAACCCCACTGCGCTGCAGCCTCGCAATCCAGTTGACGTGGCGGGCGAGTTGAAAGCCCCCGTGATCGGTTTGTACGGAGGGAAAGACGCCGGAATCTCGCTCGAATCCGTCGAACTGATGCGGAGCGCGCTGAAGGCCGCTGATAAGCCGAGCGAAATCCATGTCTATCCGGAAGCGCAGCACGGCTTCAATGCCGATTACCGGCCGAGTTACGACCCGGCGGCGGCAAAGGATGCCTGGTCGAAAATGCTCGCTTTCTTCGAGGCTAGTTCCCGGTAGTCAGGACGACGCGAAAGCGCGCCTTGCCGCTTATCATGCGATCGTAGGCTTCGGCCGCACGCTCCAGCGGATAAACTTCGTTCATCGAACGAACCCCGGATAGCACGCTGAACGCCAGGGTATCCTCGCTATCGATCGACGTTCCCGAATACCAGCCCTTGACCGACTGGCATCCGCGCAACAGCTGTATGGGTGAGACGGAGATCGGTCCGGCAGCACCGATGAGCATCATGATTCCGTTGGGTGCGAGTCCTCCCAGCACAGCTTCCATGGCATCGGCAGCCGTCACGGTGGCCAGAATGGCCCTGGCGCCGCCCAGCTTCTGCAACTCGGCCGATGGATCGCTCGCCTGGCTGTCGATGTATACCGAAGCGCCGAGCTTTTTCGCCAGCGGGGCTTTATCCTGCCCGCGCGCGATGGCGACGGTGCGGAAACCCATCCTGGCGGCAAACTGGACGCCCAGATGGCCCAGCCCTCCCAACCCGAGTACCGCAACCACGTCGCCCGGCCGAGCCCCCGTGTTGCGCAAACAATTGAATGTAGTGATGCCGGCGCACATCAAAGGCGCCGCTTCCACTGGGGACAGTTCCGCCGGAACCCGTGCCAACGCTTCCGCGCGGGCCACGAGGTAGTCCGCGTACCCACCGTCGCTGGTCACGCCGGTGACATACGTCGCCGTCCGGCAGGCGAAGAAGTTACCGCGGCGGCAGGAATCGCAGTAGCCGCAGTATCCTCCGTTCCAGCCGATGCCTGCGCGGTCGCCGGGCGTCCACGCGACAACTCCGGGGCCGACCGCGTCGACGACCCCGATGACCTCATGTCCGGGGACGCGCGGAAACTGCATACCGGGAAAAAGACCCTCTTTCGTATAGGAATCGCTGTGGCAGACGCCGCAGGCCTGAACCTTCACGCGCACCGAACCGGGGCCCGGATCGGGAATTGGGCGTTCCACTATTTCAAACGGCCCGCCTGGCCGGGGAACCTGTACCGCTCGCATGTTTGCCATGCTCAAATGGATGCACGACCCGTCCGTTCGTCGCGTTAAAGTGGCGGAAGTTCCTCTCTATTCGGGCCCGGCTGCCAATTCACACCTTTGCAGCGAATCGATGGGACTCGCCAGCCGGCACGAACCGCGAATCTAACGCCTGGCAACTGCGGCGTTCGCAGACGCCGATTGCAGGAGCGCGCGAATTTCGGCCAAAGTAGCCTCATTGGGACCACTGGCTGCTCTGCCTCTGCCGCCGCCTCTCCCGTTCGCCGAGGCCGCCGCTCCTGCGCGGCCCTTGCCGACGACATCCACCGGCTTCAGCCCGTCCGCGTCCAACACGTTGGGATCGGCGCCGAGATCGAGCAAATGCTTCACCAGGTCCAGCTGCCCGCTCCGGGCGGCCTCGTGGAGAGCCGTTGTGCCTTCCTTGCTGTTTACCCCGTCGTTCTGATTGCCATAGCCGATGTGGAACGAAAAACTCAGGGTGCCGCTGATCTTCGCATTCACGTTGGCGCCATGCTTCGCCAGCAGATCCATGATCACCGGATTCACGGTTTGGCCGCCGCCGCGCCCGTTCGGACCGTTTCCTGCAACCAGCCCGAATGGGGTGTAACCCATGGTATTGATGTTTGGATCCGCGCCCTTGTTCAGCAGAGCTTCAACTACTTCGACATCGTTCAGCTGAACGGCTCGAAACAGCGGCGTGGTACGCGTGCTCACCTGGTTATCCGCAAATCGTCCACGGTTCGGGGCATTGGGGCGATGAAAATTCATCTCCGGATTCACATCGACACCAGCGGCCAGCAGCCGATTGATAACCGTCATGCTCGAAACCGGCGGGGGCGCGTTCGGATCGCGCTCTGCCGGTGGGGCGCCACCGCGGCCGGGGCCGCCTCTTCCCCCTCCAAACCCAGCGGCTCCGGGTCCGGCGCCACCACCCCTGCCTCCGCCAAATCCACCTCCGAATCTTCCGCCGACGGGTCCGCCGGGAGGAACCTTGCGATCCACCGCAATCCACAGCGGCGTACGGCCCCACCAGTCCCACACGTCCAGATAAGCGCCCTTGTCCATCAGAAACATGGCGATTTCGTTGTGCTCATTGTCGAGCGCGAGCATAAGAGGAGTGATACCCTCCGGCGTCGGAAAATTGACATCGGCCCCGTGCGCGACGAGTTCGGTCACGCAGGAATAGCAACCGCCGCGGACGGCATACATCAATGCATTCAACCCGCCCACCGAGCGATACTGCGTGCGCGGCTCGCTTGTCACCTGACTGGGCCAATCCGTGTAGAGCGCTCGCGGTCTGACGTCCGCATCTTTGGAAAGCAGAAGTTTCACGATGCCGATATGGCCACCGGCCGCGGCATAGATGAGGGGCGTCTGATTGTGGAACTTCTCAATCCGGTTGACGTTCGCGCCCGCCTTCACCAGCGTCTCCGCCATCTGGAGATTACCGTTCTTGACCGCGAGCATCAGGGCGCTCTCATCGTCCGGGTTGGCGGAGTCCACCTTCGCCCCGGCATCGAGCAGCATCTTAACCAGCTTGTCGTCATTCAGGCGGGCGGCTTCGGTCAGCGGCATCGCGCCGAAAGCATTGACCGCATTCGGATTCGCTTTCCTGGCCAGGAGCGCCTGCGCGACGTCATAATCCTGGCGATTGACGGCCCATATCAGCGGAGTGGATCCTTCTCCCTGAGCCTGGTTGACGTCCGCCCCGTTCCGGATCATTTCCAGAGCCTGCTTGCTCGCACCCGCCTGGACAGCCGTCGGAAGGTCTTTAGGGACCTGCGCCAAAAGGGCTTGCGCCAGTATTGCAGCTGCCACAGCTCTCGAAAAGACAACAGCTGGACGTTTCATCCTTGCTTCCTTTTCAGCAACGGCGCACAAGGTACACCAGCAGCCTGTGCGCTCTTTCTTAACGGCGCACAACGGACACGAGCGGCCTGTGCGCTCTTTCGCAACCGCGCACAACGGACACGTGCAGCCTGTGCGCTAAACAACATTCGGCCCCAGCTTGTCGTGGTAGCCCCAGCCACCCTTCGCTGCCGCATAAAGGAACTTCATCGGATCTTTCCACTTGCGCGGAAGGCCGTCGAGAGCGCCGCCCTCCAGCATGTCCTTGGGACCTTCGCCCGCACGGACGCGGTCGTAGATCCGCTGCCGGACCTCGTCCATCATGTCGCGTTCCGCCTTGAACTCCGCACGGGTCATGGCGGGACCATACGCAGGGATGAACCGGGTCTGGTCATTGCTGATCGAGATCACCAGATCCATGGAATCCACACGGCCGCCCACCCAACCGCCCGTGAACCAGTCGAGTTCGGGGTCCCTCACCGGTGACACGACATCTCCCGCCGCGATCACGTTCTCGCTCTTGAAATGGAAGTAGGCATCGCCGGAGGTGTGCGCCATGAGCAGATAACCGTAATCGATGTCTTCGCCGCCCGTCTTGAGCGTTCCCTTTTCGACGAATGCTTCGGTGGGCCAGGCAGCTTCAGGCCGCGCCTTGACGTATTGCTCCGCGGCGGGATTCCAGTAATCATGAGACAACCATTCCCTGGTGCGCTTCTGCGAGACGATCCTGGCTCCCAGCGCCGCAAAGGCGGCATTATTCGCGGTCTGATCCAGGTGATAGTGCGTATTGAAAAGCGTTGTGACCTTGGCGTTGGGCGCCAGGCTCTTCAGCGCGGCCATAACCGCATCGCCGGTGTCCGGCGGCCCACTGTCGACGACGACCAGACCCTCGCCGGTAATGAAGGCGGTCACGTTGGCTCCGGCGGCATCGATCACCGCCAGGTTGGCGGTGAGCCGGGTAACTCCTGGTTGCGCGACCTGTTGACCCAACACGAGGCGAGGAGCCCACATCGCCAGCGCTCCCGCGACGGCGCCTTTCAGTACATCCCGTCTCTTCACAACCATCTCCTGGTCCTCTAAAACTCAGTGATCACACCCGTACTGTCGCCGAAATGATCGCGTTCCAGCCCGACCTTCTGCATCAGCGTCAGGTGCACGTTGGCGATCGGCGTATGCTCCGGCAGCACCACGTGCTGGCCGCCCTGCTTCAACTTGCCGTTGCCGCCCCCGACAATCACGTTCGGAATCGGGTAATTGCTGTGCTGGTTCGAGTTGCTCATGTTCGATCCATACATGAAGATCGAGTGGTCCAGCAACGAACCTTGTCCGTCCGGCGTGTCCGCCATCTTCTTGAGGAAGCCGGCGAACATCTGCATGTGCCACTTTTGGATCTTGATCAGTTTCTCGATGCGCTCGGGAAGATCGCCGTGATGCGAAACCGGGTGGAAGCCGTCGGAAATATTGAGAAACGGATATGTCCGGTTGGTGCCTTCGGCCACGGTGACATATGTCGCGACGCGCGTCAAGTCGGCTTGATACGCCAGGGCGAGAAGATCGTACATGAGCTTCTCCTGCTCGGCGAAATTCTCCAGTTCGCCGATGGGCGCGTTGGGAATCGTGATCGCCGAAAGGTTGGAGTTGGCCGTCATTTTGGCGCGGCGCTCGACTTCGCGCACGTCGGTCAGGTAGGCATCCAGAATCGCGCGGTCTTCGCCGCCCAGATTGCTCTCCAGCTTCTTCGTACGATCCAGGATCACGTCCAGCATGCTGTTGGTCTGGCGCGCCATCGCCACGCGATCGCGGGGCGTTTCCCCCTCGCCGAAGAGCTGCAGAAAGACCTTGCGCGGGTTGTACTCCATCGGCAGCGGCGTGTGTTCGTCGCGGAACGAAAGCGTCGTAAACGGGCCGCCGTTACCCGCAGCCACCTGCACCGTGGTCTCGGAGGCAAGCTCCAGCGTGGGGAACGGGGTGTCCCTGCTGATATATTTCGCCATCTCCTGGTCCAGCGTGGTGGACATGTTGTTCCCCTTCGGCAACGTCGCGCTCAGCCACGTCGCCGGGTTACGAACATGCACGGAGCCCAGGGCCGCCGCGTTCTCCAGGTTGCCGAAAGAGGTGGTGTACTTCTTGAACGGCTCAAGCGGCGAGTTGATCTCGTTGAGCGTAAAGTCGGCGCCGGAGCCTTTCGGGGTCCAGCGATCCTGGGCCGGGCCGAACTTTGTGTTGAACATGATGGCGCCGTGAGGAATATAGAAGAAGCCCGCGCGCAGCTTCGGATTTGCGGCGGTTTGCGCCAGCGCCGTCGAGGCGGGTACCATGGCGGTCAGGAACGGCAGGGCCAGGTTGACGCCGGCGCCCTTCAGTACGGTTCTGCGCGAGATGTGCTTCTTCGTGATGAACATGTTCGGCTCCTGACCTACTGTTTTCCATTCGGCGCTGCCGGCGATCCGCCCGACACTGCAGCGACCCCACTTCGCGCTCCCGCGGCTTTAACGGCGGAAGCGCCCGGCAATTTCCCGGATGCTTCCAGGGAAACGGGAGCCGGCTTCGCGGGCAGCTTCTCAGGCTCGCCCTGCATGCGGAACGCATCCGTATTTACAATTCCCAACACCAGCGACGCCAACGTGTAGTTATCCTTTTTCGCGTCGCGCGCGATCCTGCGAACCTGCGGCATGTCAAAGTACTCGAGTCGCCGGTTGACCGCGTACATGAGGAGCCTCTCGGTAAGGGACTCGACGAAGGCCTCGGGGTGGCTCGCCAGTGCCTCCCGGAGTTCCACCGGGCCGTTGATCTTCGTTCCATCGGGCAGCACCGTGCTCGCGTCTATCGGGGTATTGTTTGCCTGCGCATCGGTCCGCCGGTAGCGGCCGATCGCATCGAAATTCTCCAGTGCCAGCCCCGTGGGGTCGATCACGCCGTGGCACATCTTGCACGTGGGGTTGTTGCGGTGCTGCTCGAGTCGCGCCCGCACCGTTCGCGGAGCTTCACCCGGCTTCTCGTCCAGGTTCGTATTAACCGTCGGCGGAGGAGGCGTAGGCGGCGTGCCGGTGATCTTGTCCAATACCCACGCCCCGCGGAGCACCGGAGAGGTCCGGTCGCCATAAGAGGTGCGCATCAGCACCGCCGCCTTGCCGAGCAGGCCAAAACGGTTCGGATCGGTCAACGTGACCGCCTTGAAGGCCGATGTGCTCGGCCCGTTCTGTATGCCGTAGTGAAGGGCGAGCCGGTCGTTCATGAACGTCTGATCCGACGTCAGCAGATCCAGCACGCTTCTGTCCTGCAACAGAATGCTGCTCAAAAACAGCTCCGATTCCTTCAAAAAATCGCTTCGGAGCGTGATGTCGAAGCCCCGGAAGATTTTCGCATCCGGCTGCACCGAGTCGAGGCTGTTGAGATTGAGCCACTTCATGGCGAAACCGGTCACGAGGCTCGAGGCCTTCGGATCTGCGAGCATGCGCTTCACTTGCGCGTTGAGAACGCCGGGTTTCGTCAGGCCATTCGATTCGGCCAGCTTCAGCAGTTCGGCATCGGGAGGCGTATTCCAAAGGAAGAAGGAGAGACGCCTGGCCAGTTCGAGGTCCGTTAGCGCAAATTCGCCGGTTTTGACGCCGGTCTTCACACCCCGGATCGAACGAAACAGGAAATCGGGACTCGACAGAACCCCGGCTACGATCTCCTCGACGCCTCTGTCGAAAGGCTGGTTGTCCAGGCGTCCCTCGTTATAGAAGCGCATCAGATACGCCATGTCGGCCTCAGTCACGGGACGGCTGTAGGCGCGATGTGCCAGATTCTTCGCAATCTGCCGGGCGCACGGAAGCTCACCGATCTTTTCCGCTCCATGCGAAACGGAGCCGTCGCTCTTTGCGCTTGTGTTCGGATCGCAGACGAAGATCATCGGCCGCGTCTGGCTGTTCGTAATGCCGGTTGGATTGTAGGGACCTTTGATTTCCAGGATGTCGATACCGCGGCGGAAACCGGCAATTGGAACTGCGCCACCGACACCGCCACCCGCGCCGACGTTATCGTCGGACTCAACGTGCGACCGCTGAATGAACCCGGCCATGATTTCGTGCTCGCCCGCCAGTAATTTCACGGGGATCTTCTGGAAGCGGTCGAGAATCTGCTGCCAGCCGTCGGTCCCCTTTACGTTGGCCAGCCACAGGTCGTGCTCGCCACCCAGATCGCCCTGGAACACCGGCTTTCCGTCGACCGACAGAACCAGGGTAGTCCTGTTTTGCATTTGGCGGTTGTACAAGCCGATATCAAGGTCGAAGAAACTGAAGCGATATTCGCCGTCGGCCGGAACACTGTGGGTGAATTTGATGCCGCCACGCATTCCCGCGGGGAACGGCAGCTCCGGGTCCTGATTGCCTTCCGTCCGAAACATCACGCTGGAGATAGGCGGAGTCATGTTCCCGACACCCGCCTTCGCCAGATGGCGCGCCGCCGTCAGGTATTGATCGAGGAACGCCGGCGAAGTTCTCAGCGCTTCGGCGATATTGTCGAGTCCTTCAATCTGGACGTCCTGCGGCAGGATCTCCTTTTCGTCCACGTCCACGCCGATGAGCGCCTTCACGGAGGCTGCGTATTCAGTGCGATTCAGGCGTTGAATCGGCACATACCCGGCTTTGGGGCCCGTGGCTTGCGTATCCAGCGCATTCTCCAACCGGGCGGTGAAAGCATCGATGTCCTTCTGGGGCGGCTGAGGAAGGCCCGGCGGCGGCATCAGGCGCCCACGCAATTTCTTCAGCACTTTCTCCCAAATGGCCGCATCGGCCGCGACCCGCTGCGTGTTCAAGCCTTCCAGCACCAGACCGCCAGTCTTCAGGCGGGTGTTGTGACAACCTACGCAGTAGGTATTCAACATCGCTCGATTGGGGTCGGCAGAATGGGGGTCGGTTGAAGCCGCCGAGGTAGTTTGACCTGCAGCCCGGTCTCGCAGGAGGACGGGAGAGGCGATCAGGGCCACGAGGGCACTCAGACGAAGGAAGCGTTTCATACCTGGCGGCCGTCCAACTATTCCTTACTCTTTTATCACGAAATGAACATCCCTGATGCGCTGTCGTGTTATACCGGGCAGTCACATACCGTAATCTCGCGGCAGACGACGCCACCGGGTCACGCATCAACAGAGCCGTTGGAACGCTCCTGCCGGCGCATCCGGGATCTACGACCGGGCGGCTGGCGCGGGCCTGGAACGTAAAACGGCGGAGCCGGCCGCGGACGCACCCCGGCACATTCGTCCGTTCAGGCGGGCATTTTGCGTTTTGTGAATTCGCGTCCGACGATAGCGGCGGACTCCGGCGCTTCAAGCACCATCGCACCTTGCCGGATCATCGCGACTACGTTGGTCGCGTTTGAGCCCTGCAGGAATTTGACGTTATGCTTCTTGCACGAGTCGAGTACAGCCTGTCGCACCTTCGCCATTTCCGGGCGAGGTTCCGGCACCTCGGGGGAAGATGCAGCTGGACGCGCCCCAGGCTGCATCCCCGCCAGGCCATAAAGCCAGTAGGAGTGATCGCCCGGTCCATATTCGGCAAAGGCCACGCCCGGCACACTGATCGTGGCGTCGCAGTTGGGGTCGGCCAAAGTGTCCTCGATCTTGACGCCGAAGATCAGCTCGCCCCTCGGGTTCAGCGGCCAGAGATCAGCTTTGGCGCAGTACTCGGCCCCGCCCATCCCCCAGATCTGGGCGGCAAACCCGGCGCTTGAGCCCCGCAGACCGCGCCTCGCCACTTTCGCCGTCGGATAGTCGAGAAACGGATACCGGCAGCCTTCCTGTGCCAGGACCTCGATCGCTTTGGGATCACGGGCATGGCAAATATGGACGCCATGGACCCCCGCATCGAGAAACTGAGTCATGATCCAGGTATTGGCGCGAGCGTAGGGCTCGTCCAGGCCAATAATGCCCGAGGTGACAAACACGCATGGCATGGAATGGCCGCTGCGTGTTGGGCCGCCGTCCCTGATGCCGCGCATGAATTCGCGCAGTTGCGTGAAATCCATGGCTCCATGTTCGAAATCCACCGTGACGGCGTCGGCGTAGGTGCGAGCCATTCGCACGCCCTGCGCATAGGGATCGACTCCAGGACCAAGCCCCGCGCCGGTATAGTAAATCGGCTGATTATCTTCCCACAATTCGATCACTTTGTTGAGCCGGCGCGGCTTGTAATTGTAGTCAACGCTGGAAGGTTGGACTCCGCTGGAAACAGGGGCAGGACTGCCCCGTCCTGCGGCGGGACCGCGACCCGTCACGGCTGGTTGGCCGGCGCCGCTTCCTGGCCGTTCCTGCCCCAGCACTGTTCCCGCCGCCAGACCGCCAACCGCCTTCAGGAAACCGCGTTTTCTTATATCCATGCGTATTCTCCCTCTCCTTGTGTTTGGCCTTTGGCCGCGATGGGGTTAGTCCAGCGCTAGTCCCACGAGATAACTTATCACCGTTGGATCGGGAAGAGTCCTCAATGTGGCGCGTGGGGCGCCGCGGCACTGCCTGCCCGGTTCCTCGTTCCTTGTGCGCCCGGACGGGGTCGTATCGAGCCGCTTTGCAGCCGGGAGTTTAAATGTCACGGGCTTAGTGAGCGGCAAGCGAATCAATTGCAACAGCGGTTGACATATTTAGTTCCTGCGAGCCCGGTTTCGCACCGTTCAGTTGCAGAACATAAGCGGTGATGGCAAGCGCGGTTCGCTCGTCCGTCCCCGGGAAGAACGCTCTGGCTGTACCGTAAATGCTCTCTGAGAGGTCTTTGGTGGTCTTGGCCGCCCAGTGACTCATAAACACAGGACCCAGGAGCGGAGGAACTCTGCCGGCGTTTTGTCCACGGGCCGGGTTGGTTACGAACTTCTGGAACTGATCAGACAAAGAGCTGAGCGGCGGATTTTCACCCGGATTCCCGACCCGTCCCTCCAAAGAAGGGGTGTGGCATTTCGCGCATGTGTTCATTGCCGCCACACGTCCGTTTTCAGCCTGAGACGCGGTAAATACGGTGGGCGCGGGCTCCTCTCCGCCGAGTACAAATAACCCCACACACGGGATTGCGATGGCAGCCATCATCAACTTCTTCGTCATACCCTTTTCTCCTCCGCGCGGCGCCAGATCATTCTAAGTTAGTATTCGGCTGAAAACAACGGGGCGGGTGGAGCTACAGCATGCACTTTACGGATGTGCGATCCCACGATTGAGCCAGATCATTCCGCAACCGGCGCGTCCGCAACCGGCGCGCCAACACCCGCGGCTTCGCTGGCACCTCTTCTGAACGTCTCGGAAAAATAGTAGTGGTGAGAGACCAGACGGGAGAATGCCTGCGGCGAATGTAATCGAAAATAGACGCCGATATTCCCAATTACACCCTCTCAATCCTGGCGGCCTCGCCAGTTCAGCGCGCGATCCTGACATGGACGTTCGGAAACCTGACACGGAAAACGCGTATACTGACCGCCATGAGGAACTACACTCTCATCGCTTTGGTTTTTCTTGTTCTCGTTTTCATACCCGGCGCGACGTCTCAGGCTCGAGCGCAGGCGCACAAGGTTCCCTATCCCGCGATGGCTCCCCTCGCTCAGTATTTGATGCCGGACGAGAAGTCTGAAATCGCGCTGGCCCGCAGTGCTGCTCCAGCTTCCATTTCGAATGGCGCCGAAGTGATGGTGCTGGGCCGCAGTGGATACAGGACTGCGGTGAAAGGCAGCAATGGTTTTCTCTGTATAGTGGAACGATCGTGGGGCGCCGCCACGAATCATCCGGAATTCTGGAATCCCAAAATCCGCGGTGCCATTTGTTTTAATCCGCCGTCCGCGAGGACGTTTGTCCCCATTTACCTCATGAAGACCAAACTTGTGCTGGCAGGAAAGTCGAAAACCGAGATCGTGCAGGCAACCGCATCGGCACTGAATAAGAGAGAACTACCCGTGCTGGAGGCGGGCGCGATGTGCTACATGATGTCGAAGCAGCAGTATTTAAGCGATGAAGGCAGGAACTGGCATCCACATTTGATGTTTTTCATTCCGGGCGACGCGGCGAAAAGCTGGGGAGCCGATCTGCCGGGCTCGCCGGTTCTGGCGGCGGATGATCCTGAAGAACGGGTGACGATCATGATGGTACCGATCGGCACGTGGTCCGATGGGACGGTGGCTCCGCCGATGACTGACACCCAATAGCATCGCGGTCTTGTAAGCGCTTCACTTCTTACAACGCGGGTCGGCAGACTGCATCGCGGCTATCTGTTGATCGGTGACAGGTATGGGCGCACAGCCGTGCCCTTTTTCGCATACGAAATCGAATTTCGCCGCAGGCGAGTGGCACTCCAGACAGGGCTTTTTCAACGAAGTATTGAGCACTTTGTCTCCCCGGTCCTGAATCACAGTGCCGTCCGCGGACACCTTCAAAGCGAAGAACTCCCAGCCGTTGGTGTTTGGGAAAGCTGCCCGATCATGCTTGACCATTGCCTCGGTAGGGATCAACTGCAGAATTGTCCCCTTTGGATATTCCTTGTCGGGCACGCTGTCCCTGAATATTCGGATGGCTTCCTTGAGCTTTTCGGGGTCGGGATTCTGAATCCGCGTGTTTCTCACCTTCGGCAGGTCGAGGACGCAGCCAAAGCTTTTCGCGGTTATCACAAGATCATCGGCCGAAAGGGTTACGGCCAGATAGAGACACAACACGAGGCGGACGATGCAGCGCATTGTTCCAGCTTAAGCTTTCGCCGGCAAGGGTTGGGGAACGACTCTCCCCGGACGGCGGCGGAACGTAGCGCGCTTTCCCGCCCCAGTGTGCATTACGCGGATCACGGCATCACTACTGCCCTATGGCAGGTTATCGATGTTTATCGGGAATTCTCCTGTAAGCGGCGATGCCGGAACCACAATGAGCCGTTAGTTCCGCCCGCTAATAAAACCTGCTTTGCGTCTTTTGACGCGAATTCCATATATTTCACGCAACTCCAATGCGCCTTCAACGCGTAAATCAATCCGAAAAATTCATTTTCACCATGGTCGCAGGGCCGCTGCAATTTGGCGCAGCCCCGGAAATAATGAGCCCACGGCAGAGAAAACACAGCGAAACGCCGCGCTGTCGCCTTCGGCTGCCCGTGTATTTCGATGATGCAAAATCGACCTGGTACGAGATTTGCTGCCAGCGATTCCCATGGGAATCGTTCCTGTCGTGCAAGGCCTCAAGACGCTGGCGGCGAGTTGCGAACCGCGAGGAAAATGCAAATGCAGCAAGGCGTGCCGGAAAAAAGCCGATAATTGCGCCGACGAGGAAATATTTCGCAGCATCCTGGAAGCAGGGCTCACCGGGGTGACAATAGGTCTCCTTCGAGAGGACGGCACCACTGCGTATTGCAATGCCGGGCTGTCTGAAAAATTAGGCTACACACCCGAAGATCTCATCGACAGACCGCTGCTGGATTTCTTCTGGCAGACCGAAGTGGAGAGCGCCAGAGAACAGCTCGCGTCGCACCTGGCTGGAGTATCGGATTTGATTCAATTCGAATCCGCCCTGCGTTCCCGAACCGGAGAAAAAATCGAAGTCTTGATTACCGGAAAGCGTACGCTCCACGAAGGCAGACCGGCCTCGGTAGGCGTTATCGTCGACGTGACCGAACGATACCGGATCCAACGTCAGTTACACGCCAGCGAGGAAAAATTCCGGCAGATTGTCGAGAATGCACCCGACGCCATTCTGCTGTACGATGGCGATCGGCACTGTTTCATCGAAGCGAATGCGGCCGCCGAGAAGTTGTTTGGCCGCCCAAGAGGTGAAATTGTGGGCTTTAGCCCACAACATTTCTACTCTCCGGGGCAACCCGACGGACGCCCTGCAGGCGAGACCGTGGCCGAGCATGACCGTCGCGCGCAGGCGGGCGAGACGCTCGCGTTCGAGCGCCGCATCCGAAGACCGAACGGCGAAGATCGGATTTGTCAGGTGACAATGGTTCGACTTCCAACTGAAAAGGGATGCCTGCAGCGCGCGAGCCTCGTCGATATTACTGAGAGCGAGCAGCGTCGACACGCTCTTGCGCGGACAAATCGGGCGCTGCGGACGCTGAGCCGGGTTAACAATGCCGTGGTGAGAGCCGCCAGCAAAAGCGAACTCTTCGAGCAGGTGTGCCTCGCCATAGTGGAGACGGGCGGCTATCGCATGGCATGGGTCGGGGAGATCCAGGGTTCCGACGCCAAAGCGGTCCGGTTTGTAGCTTACGCCGGAGAAGGCGCCAGGGCGTTCGCGCCCAGATTCGCCGTCAGCGGGGAAGACGTTCCGATCGGCCGCGGCGTTAGCGGACGCGCGATCCGGACCGGGGAACCGCAGGTCACGCAAAATCTGCTCGACGACCCTACGATGGCCTTGTGGCATGCCCTCGCGAGCGAGGCGGGTGTTTCTTCCGCGCTGTCGATGCCGCTCAAGGACCAGCACGGCGTATTCGGTGTATTGCTCATACACGCTTCAGAACCCGACGCTTTCGACGCCGAGGAGTTAAAGCTGCTGAACGAGCTTGCCGGCGATCTGTCGTTTGGAGTCGCGGCATTGCGGAACCGCGCCGAACTGGTCAGTTTTGGCAAACGTCTGCACGCCGGCTTCGTGACCATGATCGCGGCCATCGCCAGGACCATCGAAGCCCGTGATGCGTACACTGCCGGTCATCAGCAGCGGGTGGCGCAGCTCGCCGTGGCGATCGCCCGGAAGCTGGCCCTGTCGGACCACGAGATCGAAGGCATCTATCTCGCAAGCGTCATTCACGATATCGGAAAGATCAGGGTCCCGGCCGAGATTCTGAGCAAACCGGGCAGATTGTCCCCGATTGAATTCGCGCTGATCCAGGAACATGCCGAGGCAGGTTATCAGATTCTGAAAGATATCGATTTCCCCTGGCCCATTGGGCAGATTGTACGTCAACATCATGAGCGGCTCGACGGGTCCGGATACCCCCGGTCTTTGAAAGGCGACGACATTGTCATCCAGGCCAGAATCCTCGGCGTCGCCGACACGGTTGATGCCATGATCTCCCACCGGCCTTACCGCCCTGGACTGGGTGTTGACGCGGCGCTGGCGGAGATCGTTCGCAACAAGCAAATTCTTTACGATCCCGCTGTGGTCGATGCGTGCGTGCAATTGTTCCGGCTGGAGGGATTTGGTTTCGCGCAACAGGATGCTCGCGGTGAATTCCCGGCTTATCGAGATGAAACCTGCGCGCCGGTTTAAACGGCGAGGGATGGATTTTCGTGGATTTTTATCTAATCGAGTACCTCCCGTCCAAAGCGATCCCCCGACGACCACGCTCTGGTCGAGCCCGAATCCACCATGCGGTCGCGCGTTTGACGATTCGTCGAACGAGGACTGCGTGAACCGGCGCACCGTGCGTCGCGAGGCACGACCGTAGAGCGCGGTCCGGCAGACGACGAACATGATCCGAGGTTCCGATTGACCTGAGGAGGCCCTTGGGCGGCTCATTTCGGCGAACAATCGGGGAACAAATATTAACCTCGGTTAAACCTTTTGCCGTAGCCCTCCGTCCCGCGGTTTGGCAGCCTAAAAGCTTTTGTCCTGACGTCACCCAATCAGTGGTTTGGCCCGAAGCAGGCGAAACCGCCAACCGATTGGCTGTTTAAAGGAGAGGAATTTGCAACGATGTCCCCGCTATTTATCCGAATCGCCGATATCACCAAAGATAGAGAGGGGGCGCAGAGCACTGGTTCTCTTCGCCCGATGCATGCGAGAGAACTGATGCCGGCCGAGCAACCCGAACACGAGGAAGGTCCGTCTGCGATCGCTCCCCCGCTGGAGAAATTGCCTCCCAGTCGCTGGCGCTCGCTGGGTGGCTACTTAAACTATGCCGAATGGCCGGAGCGAGAGCGATTTGCCGAACTTGACCGAGCGCTGAAGGCCCGCCGGGACAAACGTACTTCCGGAGTGCGCGTCGTCCGGCACGCTCTCGTTTCGGCACGGGATCATGCCGGGGTTTCAAATTATGCTAAAGCAAGCTGAATTTAACACCATCTTGCGGAGCCATCGGGCCGACGTGAGGCTCCTGAAAAAGCAATTTACCTTTTTCAGCGGCATTTTGTATGTAATGACTCCGGCTCAATCCGATCGCCTACCCTGATTGTGTGATCCCATTGATTTGAGGCGCTGCGGAAAACCCCTACGTATATTTCCGATAAAACATCCATATCAGGGAAACGACGCTCGTCATAAAATTAAAGCGCTCCGGATTCGGACAAATGGGGCAACAAGCCGAAGGAGTGCGCATCGTGATAAAGGTTGAGCCGGCTGCGCCACGCAGATGAGTACGAGCGATGTCCCGGTCGACCCCGCACACCAGACTCTTCCTCGAATAGAAGTACTCGTGGTCGACGACTCGGATCTGATGCGCACATTGCTGAGAGGCATACTTGAAGAAGCGGGTTGGCGGGTGTGGGAGGCAAGTTCCGCCGAGGAAGGCCTCGCATTGGTCACAAAACGGGACATCTGGCTCGTGATTTCGGACTTGAGTCTCGGCCGCGGCCTTAACGGCATGGAATTTTTGGAAAATCTGGCAGTACTGTACCCGCACACGAGGAGAATTCTCATCTCGGGAGCTTTTTCTCCCAACCGGAAAGAGAAGTTTTCCTTCCCCGTTCTCCTCAAGCCGTTCCGGCCTCAGGAGCTTTTAGCCCTGATATCGCAGCTTGAGTCGGCCCGGCAGGACACGAACGACAAGAGTAACGACGCGGGCGATGAGCCCTCCGGTTGCCGGCGCAACCCGTGAGGCAGGGAACCATGCCAGGCGTCGAAGACAACGAAATCCGTTTGCGGGTTGTCGTTGAGACGGCCGTTGATGGCGTGATCCTCATCGATTCAAACGGTCACGTCCTGATGTTTAATCCGGCTTGTGAGCGGCTGTTCGGGTATCGTGCCGAAGAGGTACTCGGCCAAAACGTCAAGATGCTGATGCCTCCGCCTTACGAAGAGGGGCACGACCGATATCTGGCGAATTACCGGCGGACGGGGGAACGGAAGATTATCGGCATCGGACGCGAGGTGATCGGCCTGCGCAAGGATGGCAGCACCTTTCCCATGGATCTTTCCGTGGGTCAGGCAGAACAGGATGGCGAGATTATTTTCGTTGGCATCATCCATGACCTTACAGAACGGGAGCGTCACGAGGCTGTCGTCCGGGAAGCCGCCGCGCGATTGCGCGCCGTAGTCGACACCGCCGTTGACGGCGTGATCCTCAGCGATTCGAACGGACAGGTCCTGATGTTCAATCCGGCTTGTGAGCGGCTGTTCGGGTATCGCGCCGAAGAGGTACTCGGCCAGAACGTCAAGATGCTGATGCCTCCGCCTTACGAGGAGGAGCACGACCAGTATCTGGCGAACTATCGGCAGACGGGAGTACGGAAAATCATCGGCATCGGACGCGAAGTGATCGGCCTGCGCAAGGATGGCAGCACCTTCCCCATGGATCTTTCAGTGGGCGAAGCCAGACAGCAGGGCGAATCCAGTTTCGTTGGCATCATTCACGATCTGACGGAGCGCAAGCGGACGGAAGAGCAACTCGTCCAGGCCCAGAAGATGGAAACCGTGGGCCAGCTTTCCGGCGGTCTTGCGCATGATTTCAACAATCTGCTGACGGTGATCATCGGCAACGCCGAGATACTCCGGGAGAAAATGAAAGCCCGGCCCGACCTGATGCACATCTGTGAGTCAATCGTTCTTGCAAGCGACCGCGGTGCCGAACTCACCCGCCGCCTGTTGGCCTTCAGCCGCCGGCAGACGCTCAATCCGAGCGTGGTCGATTGCAATGCCCTGATTGAAGGCATGCAGGTCTTGTTACGCCGCACGTTGCGCGAGGACATTGAAATTCGAACCTCGCTTGATCCGAGCGTGCGCC
>CAWBIS010000020.1:0-19585 GCA_963788485.1 Terriglobia bacterium | reverse complement strand
TTCCCGATCCGAATAAATCACCGGCATCGCGAACAGACCCATGGTTAACGCCCATCCCAGGGCATTTGACTTATTGAAGTGTTCCAGTTGCAGCAGCGCGATCCTGTTGGTCAGCCACAGACCGTCGCTGACTCGCAGCTCGAAGACCGGTACGCGTCCGATACCGGCCAACCCGTGCCGGCCCTGATCGGTTAAATCGATGGCCTGTTGCTCGGCGCCCCGCCGTTCATACATTTCGAATTTTTCCCGATCGTAGTAGATCCAGCGGGTCTCGCGCTTCCAGCCGAATGCCTTGACGCTGTCCTGCTTCAACACCGACGTGCGGATCACCACCCATTCCAGCTCGCCCCGGTTGTCATAACTCCAGTTGATGAGCTCATCGGCGGTATAAGAAACGAGATAGGCGCGGCTACGGCCCGACTTGTCCTCTTCCGCTCGCGTCAGGGCCGGACTGTCCGCCCGTGGGAAATCGACTACCAGGTACGACTTCCCGCAAATCAGAGCCTCCGTCATCTGTTGTTTGAAGAACTGCGTCAGTGTCGTTCCGCGCAGATCGCAATTTTGCACGAAACGCGCGAAGAAATCCTTCGCCGGCTCGTTCGTCCCGGCAAATTCCAGCACCGGCTCGCGCCGTACCAGCGTCGCCGTGTACCAATCGAGGATCGCCCCCAGGTAGTTTTCGTAGAACACCCGGCACAGCCGCTCCTGGTAAACTTCCAGCGGCTCCTTCTGACGGCGAAGCAGATACTCAGCGGCATTGCGCCGGAATTGTTCGCCGCCCGCATAGAGATCGCGATAGCGGCGCCAGGCGTGGGACATTGCCGTAAAATCCGGATGTTCCTGTTCGATATGTGTGTTTGTCATCAAAACAAGCGCTCCCCGCGTTCCCCGATGCTTCCGCCCCGGTCCTGTTGCCAGATCAGATATCCCAGCGCATCCGATAAGTGCGTTCGCCGTCGATCCGTGTCTTTGTCGATTTGCGTCGAATCTTCCCGATATGAGACCTGTTCGAGATCGTCGATCAGTTCTGCGCACCTCGGATCCACAAACAGCCTCGCCTCGCCCCGCGCATTACGCAGCCGCGCGTTCACCATCGACACGCGTTCCCGGACCGGCGGATTGGCCTTCGGCACGCGATACGACACTCGCGCGCTGCGCGATCCGAAGTAACTTCGGATCACCTGATAATCCGAATAACCCGTCGTCTGCATCGACGCGCCGGACGCATCCCCATACACCAACACGCCCGCCCGCGGCAGTCCGAATCTCTTCTCGAATTCCTCGCATGCCATCTCCGTCGTTGCGCGCCGCAGTACGATCTCATCCAGCACCGAAACCTCGCCGCCGCGTTCGACCTGCACTACCACCGAGCACATTGGATCCACATTGAAATCCAATGCCCACACAATCTCCCGCGCCCTGTCGACTTTCGTTTCCCTGACGTTTACGGCGCGATCGAAGGCGTGATAAACCAGCCCGCCCCGCGCACTCAGGTAATCGCCCATCACTTCCTGACGAAAGAAATTCTCGTCGTAACTCCCGCGCAACCTCTCGTAAAAATCCGGTACCTGCTCCAGCAGGAACCGGTTCTCGAAAGGTTGCGCCTGGATCGCTTCGTAACCGGGCGCCGGGTGCCCGATGAACCTGCGGTAAACCCAATCGAAACCTTTCGGCGTCCACACTGCGAATCCGCAGCGCCGCGTCGCTCGGGGATCGCGCAACCGGCCTTCCAGCCGCAGCCAGGCGCCCTCGTGCGTGTAAGTCAGCTCATCCAGACCGAACCACGCCAGATTCGGACCGCGCAGCCGCTCGAACTCATCAACCGCCCGCAGCAGAATACGTGACCTGGTATCCCGCATCACCAGCACGTTATCCGCTTTGTTCAGATCGAACGGAATTTCGTTGTCGTGTAGTGTCTCGATCAGAGCCGTCAGCGTCGAATCCCGCAGCATCGGATATGTCGGCGATCCGATCAGCCCGGTTCGCCCCGGGTTCAGATAACTCAGCCTGATTGCTTCGTGACAAAGCGCCGCGGATTTACCCGATCCGATCGGCCCTGAGAAACCCTTGAACCGCGCCATCGACCGGTGAAATCTCTGTTGGCTCGGCAGCGCAGTGTACTTTATTCCTCGTTCGCCGGAGCCGTCTGACATTCGTCAATCCATCGCACCGTCACCTGTTGCGGTTGCGAACCAGCGACTTCATTCCGAAGCTGTAAGAGCCGGACAAGGTCGCCCATGGAGCCCTTCAGCTCCCCGTTTTCCATCTGCTGCTCGATGTTCTGGATGGCTTTATTCAAGATCTCCTCCGTTCCGTGCTCTGACTTCCCTTTGAGCATCTTCTCTCCCGCCCGAAAACTAACACTACAGGCAGGAGAATCGATGCCGCAGCTTTAGAGAAACTATTGATTGCAGGGAAAATAGAGTTTGAAGAAAGCAGACACCGGGCTGGAAACAGGGGTATGCCCGGACGATGAAATCGGCAAGGGAAGGGGATTCGATGCTATTTGGAACTCAGCGGAAGGATGCGCTCGGTCGTTGACGGCGTCCTGTCATCTGGAACTGGCTACGCTGGTGTCGCCGGGGTTGTTGCCGCCGCGATGGAAAAACTTCCGTTTGATATCGGGCCAGAATTCCTTGAGAACCTGCGAGAAGGCGTCGGTTCCCACCTGCTCGAGCAGCAACTCCGTAGCATCGCGCGCCGTGCGGTTATCGGGATGATATGCCTGCGAAATCGCCACCGCAGTCGCATTCCCCAGCCATTCCGAATAATCGAACTGCTTTCCCCCGCCGTCTTTGTCGGTGATGATCACGCGGCTCAGCGCATATCCAGCGCGGCCCATAATGCTACCCGTGCCCCGGCGGAAATAGCGCGGATCCTGGTGCAGCATCGCCGGAAAAATGCCTTCCGTCATCATGTTGCCGATGGATTCATCCAGGTACCACGCTCCCAGGCGATGCGCGTAACCCTTAACGCCTTGTCCGAACGATGGATCGTCGTTCTCCAGTTGATCCAGACCGGCGTACGCAGCGGCCAACAGCGCCAATGGGTAGTCGAACGAGTCTTTGGCGGCGATGGTCATTTTCTGCTTCGCCGTGAGCGTCGTGCTTCCTTCCAGATCGGCGCTCGCGGTGCGATAGTTAGGCAGTACTCCGAAAACGCGCTTACCACCCGGGGGCACCTGTTCCAGCGGATTCGTGTCCTGCGGATTCGGTTTTGCGGGAACGGCATTGACAATCGGCGCGGGACTGTCCGCCGCGACCGGTGGCGCGGGACTATCCGCAGCCGCCGGTGGCGCGGGACTACCCGCAGCCGCCGCTGGCGCGTCGGCGCTCTGGCCAAAAATCAGAACCGGAACCATGAAGGCAAAAAGTATGTATTTTGGAATCAGACCCACTCCTGCTCTCTCTTCGGATGTGCTGGCTTCATCGAAGGTTACACATTATTGGCCATCCCTGCCAGCTTCGGGCTTCCGCGATAATCGAACTTGACAATTTTTTACGCTTCATTCACGCTTGCAGCCATCTTCATGACATCCTGTTCACAGAAAACCAGCCGTCCCCACATTGCGCACGACGTGCATTCCTATTCCAACCCCGAATTGGCGCGGGTTCTCCACCTGAATCTGGATCTTAATGTTGTGTTCGATCAACAGACTATTCAGGGCACCGCAGTTCTCACGATCGAGCAATTTGGACGTGACGCGAAGCAACTCATCCTCGACTCTCGCGCTCTCCAGATCGATGAGACCGAAGTATCGCCCGACGGTGTGAAATATCAGGAAGCGCGTTTCTCGATCGGCCCGTCCGACAGGATTCTTGGCGCTCCATTACGAATCGATATCGCGCCGAACACGAAATTCGTTCGTATTCGTTATTCTACCGACCCCACAGCGACGGCTCTGCAGTGGCTCATGCCGGAGCAAACGGCCGGGAAGTTACACCCGTTCCTCTACACCCAGTCACAGGCCATTCACGCCCGCAGCTGGATTCCCCTGCAGGACTCGCCGGGTGTCCGCGTCACCTGGGAGGCGCGAGTGCACGTGCCCAAAGGGCTCACCGCTGTCCTGAGCGCCACTAACTGCCCCGATCGCGGCGACTGCCGCTTCGTCATGGATCAACCGGTTCCGCCTTATCTCATCGCTCTGGCAGTCGGCGATCTCGCATTCCAGCCCACCGGTCCGCGCACCGGCGTCTGGGCCGAGCCTTCGGTCCTGCCCGCCGCCGCTGCCGAATTCTCCGACATGGAAAAAATGATGGAGGCGGCCGAGCGCCTCTACGGCCCTTACCGGTGGACCCGCTATGACGTTCTCGTCTTGCCCCCAAGCTTCCCCTTCGGCGGGATGGAGAATCCCCGCCTTACCTTTGCCACTCCAACTGTCATCGCCGGCGACAAAAGCCTCGTGTCCCTCGTCGCACATGAGCTGGCGCATTCGTGGTCCGGCAATCTTGTCACGAATGCCACCTGGAGCGATTTCTGGTTGAACGAGGGGTACACGGTTTATATCGAGCGCCGCATCATCGAGGAATTGTACGGCCGCCGGCGCGCGGACATGGAGGCCGCTCTCGGCTATCAGGACCTCCAGGACGAGCTGAAATCGCACCCTTCCGCCGATCAGATCCTGCACATCGATCTGACCGGCCGCGATCCCGACGACGGCGCGACCAGTATTCCCTACGAGAAAGGCGCTCTCTTCCTGAGTCAGATCGAACAGACATTCGGGCGGCAGAAGTTTGATGCCTGGCTCAAGAGCTATTTCGACCATTTTGCGTTCCAGAGCATCACCACCGAACAGTCACTCGATTACCTGCGCGCACATTTGTTCGCGCCCGATCCGGGCCTCGGCGCGAAGATTCCGATCGACGAATGGGTCTTCCGGCCGGGATTGCCGCCTTCGGCGCCCATACCGCTATCCGAGGCCTTTCGGGCTATCGATCAGTCAAAGGAAATTGAAACCCGGGGCTGGAGCACGCAGGAGTGGCTTCACTTCCTCCGCGGGTTGCCGCTCCAACTTGGCAGTGCCCGAATGCGCAAACTCGATAACGAGTATCACCTGACCGATTCCACCAATGATGAAATTCTCGATCAATGGCTGCTCATGGCGGTCCGGAATCACTATGAGCCGGCCTATCCGAGGCTGGAAGAATTTCTCACAACGGTGGGTCGGCGAAAGTACGTCAAACCGCTCTACGAAGCCATGGATCCGAAACAAGCCAACGTCATCTACGAGAAAGCCAGGCCGATGTACCACCCGATTACGCAGCAGACGATCGACGCGATCCTTTCGAGCAAGTAGGCGAGGTTGGTAACCTGCGGCGGATTCGCAATCCGCTGCGCCCGCGATGAATATCCCAGGGTGGCTGTCCTAAAGCAACTCTTCCCGCCCGTTCTTCTCGAGCAGCTTAACGACCTCGCCCACCTGCTGCGCCCGCGACCGGTCCGCCACGAGCAGCGCATCCGGGGTATCCACAATAATCAGATCCTTCACGCCCAGCAGCGCCACCAGTTTCTGGCCGCAATCGATGTAGTTGCCCGTCGAATCGGCGCAGAGTAATTCCGAGCGCGCCGCATTGCCGCTCGCGTCGCGCGGCGTCAATTCGTACACGGCATCCCAGGTCCCCACATCGTTCCATGCGAACTCGGCGCAGGGAATTCCGACCACGTTGTCCGCGTGTTCGATCACTCCAAAATCCACTGAAATGTTTTCGCACAACGGAAATGCCTCAGCCAGTTTGGCCGAAAAGTCCTTGTGCGTGTATGCCGGGAGGCTCGCCAGCAGCATTGCGGTTTTTGGCTGGTGCTTGCGCATGGCCTCGAGCACAGTGTCGGCCTTCCAGAAAAACATTCCCGCGTTCCAGAAATAATGCGCCGCTTTGAAAAACTTTCTGGCGGTTTTCAGGTCGGGCTTCTCTCGGAAACTGAGGACCGGAAGCGCCTCAGGCCCGCTGGTGTTCCCCAGCGCCGACTTACGAAACTCGATGTATCCGTAACCCGTATCGGGCCATCGCGGCTTGATTCCCAGCACCGCGATCTTGCCCTTTTCGGCGGCCTTGAATGCCGGCCGCAGAGACCGCAGATAGATCTTCGGCAGCCCGATCACATGATCGGATGGAAAAACCCCGAAAACGGCTTTGGGGTCGATCGAATGCAGAATGTGCGCCGCCAAGGCAATAGCGGGGGCTGTGTTGCGCGGCGCCGGCTCGGCTATGATCTGCTGCGGAGGCACCTCCGGCAGTTGCTTCACGATTTCGTCGCGCAAAAAATCGTTCGTCAGTATCCAGATCCGTTCGGGAGGTATCAGCGGCGCCAGGCGGTCGACCGTCGACTGAATCAGGGTTCGCTGTCCCGCCACATTGAGCACCTGCTTCGCATGGCGCTTGCGGCTGCGCGGCCAGAATCGCGTGCCGCGACCGCCGGCCAGTATCAGGCCGTAATAATTCGCCCTCGCCATCTTCGCGCTACTGGACCGGATACGAATGGATCAATTTGAAGGTGCGGCTCCAGCGCGTCTTCGTGACGAAATGAGTCGCGATATCGAACAGATGGCTGATACTGACTGCCGGGTTTGAGAGCTCTTCCGTACTGGCATCGTAGGACCAGTAGATGATCAACGGCTTGCCGATGATATTTTCTCGCGGCACGAACCCCCAATATCGGCTGTCGAGGGACTGGTCCCGATTATCCCCCATGGCAAAATAATGCCCCGGCGGCACAACCACATTGCCGTTCCTGACATCCTTTTCCAGCATCACCTGCGCGGGCGGATATAGGGGTGTGTTCGGCTCCGCCGAGGGGAAATTATCGCGATACGAATCCATGTAATCCAGCTTGTGCACGACGTACGGCTCGTTCAGCAGATGCCCGTTCAGGAAAACCTGCTTGTTTTCCATATGGAGGCGGTCGCCGGGTACCCCCATCACCCGCTTCACGAAGGTCTGCTTGATGTCGATCGGGTAGCGGAAAACAATAATGTCGCCCCGGTGGACGTTCTCATAAGGCAAAAGGCTGCCCGTGATCGCACCGGCCGGCGCAAACGCCAGTTTGTCCACCAGGAGGTGGTCGCCCACCAGCAGCGTGTCCTCCATTGAGCCTGTGGGGATCACGAACGCCTGCACCAGCGTCGTGGTTCCGAACAGCAGAAGAATGATAGTGACGGTCCACTCCGCGATGAAACCGCGGGGCGGCTCGGCGGGTTTCACGCTTTTCGATTCCGGTGGCGTGCCTGCCTCGGCAACTTTGTCGGCGACGACTGTTTTTGAGCGATCCACTGCCACCATTGTAGCGGCAAACGTTGCTATCCTGAAGAGGTCTTTCCTTTTCCCGGAGTTGTGATTGAGCACGTCCACCACAGCCACGCCCGCGCATCCCGTGAACCAGCTGGATAAATCGCATTCCAGAAAATCGATTTACCTGGTCCTCGGGTGTACCGTTTTTGCGGCTGCCGCCCAGGTGTTGCTGAAATTCGGCGCCGGCCACAAAATGCCCGCGTTGAATCCGGCGGATGCCGCGACATGGATGCCGTTCGTGATCGCGCTGCTGGGGAACGTGCCTTTGCTGTCGGGGTACTGCATGTCGGCAGGCACCGCTTTCCTGCTGATTCTGGGCCTCCGCGATGGCGAGCTTTCGATGCTCTACCCCATCATCGCGATGACGTACGTTTGGGTAAACCTGCTCTCTACATATTTCTTCCACGAACACCTGAATTTCTGGAAGGCTGTCGGGATTGCGCTGGTGATCGGGGGGGTCGCTCTTCTCGGCCGCGTAAGTTCTCGCGCATGAGCAAAACTCCGCTCAGTTCGATTCTTCTTGTTCTGCTGGCATCGTTGATCGGATCGTTCGGCGCGGTATTCCTTAAGTTCGGCGCGGCGCACCTGAAAAAAGGACTCCGTCACATCTTCAACTGGCAGCTGGCCACCGGCGTCGCCCTGTACGTCGGTTCCAGCGTCCCTTTCGTCATGGGCCTCAAGCACGGGGAACTCTCGGTGCTTTATCCCATGGTCTCCGCGGGTTACATCTGCACCATGTTCTGGTCGAGGCTGTTCTTCAATGAGCCGATAACCATGGGCAAGATTGGCGCCCTCGTGATGATTCTCGCGGGGATTGTCTGCATCGGCATCGGCGGCAGTTGAATCATTCAAACCGCCTCTGGCGCCAATGAAGAAAGCTATTTCCAGTACTATTTTTGCCGCGGCGCTGTTAAGTTCCTGCGGCAAGGCCCCGGCTGTTATCGCTTTACAAAATACTGCGGCGGCCATGGGCGGAAAAGACAAGATCATGGCCATTGACAATGTCGCCATGGAAGGTGAGGGTTCCAATTCGAACCTTGGCCAGAATCTCACTCCTCACGCGCCTCTCACGGTCTGGAAGGTGACCGCATTCCGGCGCACCATCGATCCGGCGAACGATCGGATGCTCATGGAGCAGATCCGCACCGCGCAATTCCCATTCGCTCTGGCCACGACCACCAGCCAACACCAGGGACTCGACCGCGATGTAGCCTGGGATATCGACCAGGACGGAAATGCGAGCCGTCTCACCGAGCGCGCCGCGCTCGACCGTCGCCTCGAGATGCTGCGCCACCCCTTCGCGATCGTGCATGCGGCGCTCGATCCCAGCGCCAAATTGAGCAACTACCGGGAGCGCGGCAGCCTTGAATTACTCGAAGTCACGACCGTCAACGGCGATGTCGTCACCCTGGCGATCGACAAAACGACAGGACTGCCCGCCAGCGTCGCTTCGCGTACGGATCAACCCAATCTCGGCGACGTGACCCTTGCGACCTCTTTCGCGGACTACGAGGACGTCAACGGCCTCAAACTGCCAAAGCATCTCGTTACGAAAATCGATGATTGGGTGCTTTCCGATATTCGAGTTTCCAAAAATACGTTGAATGCCCCCGTCAATCTCGCCGCGCCGGGACCCGTGCGCGCGGCGTTGCCTGCGCCGGAGAATCCGCCGGTCAGCGTTACTGTCGAACCGGTTGCCCAGGGCATCTGGTGGCTGGACGGAGAGGGGAACCATCACAGCGTCGTTTTCGAATTCTACGATCACCTCACGCTCTTTGAGGTGCCCTCCAGCGAAGCCCGGGCGAAAGCGGTCATTGAGAAAGCCCGGTCTCTTGCGTTCGGGAAACCTTTGACCGAAGTGATCGTGTCCCATCACCATTTCGACCATTCGGCCGGTATCCGTTCAGCAGTCGCCGAAGGACTTACCATCATCACCCAACGCGGCAACGTTGATTTTTTCAAGGAACTCATCGCTCGCCCCCATACCATCGTTCCCGACGAACTCGCCATGAATCCCGCGCCACCGGCCATGCAGATCCGCGCCGTGGACGACCAGATGGTTCTCAAGGACGATTCCATGGAACTGGACCTGTACCATGTGAAAAACAACTCCCACTGCGACACCCTCCTGATGGGCTGGGTGCCGCGCGACCACATTCTGGTGCAGGCGGATCTCTACGACTCCGGTTGGCAGCGGTTCCCGTGGGCAGACAACCTGCGCGATAACGTTGCCTTGCGTAATCTCAAACCCGAGAAGGATTTACCCATCCACGGCAAGATCGAAAGCTGGCAGGACGTCCTGAGAACTATGGCACGTGGGGCACGCTGATAGCCTGCGCGCCGGTTATTAACCGGGGCTATCGCGTGGCGCAGACCGCGCGGCCACCTTTCATCGGCAGGGCGATTTTGAGTGATTATATACTTGACATCCGAGAGGTCCTCGTATGAAACGCTCCATCCTGTTCCTGTCTTTTGCCTGCGCCATGTTTGTCGCCGGCGCCGCACTCGTGCGTGACGCCAAAGGACAACCTCAGGGCAAAGCCAAAGCCAGACCCACGCAGGTCAAGGTGGTCACGGTGGCCACCGGCCTTTCGCATCCCTGGAGCCTCGCATTCCTGCCCAATGGCGACATGCTGGTGACCGAGCGAGTCGGCAGACTGCATCTGATACACGACGGCGTGCTCGACCCCCAACCAATCTCCGGCGTGCCCCTGGTCCACGCCGTGCGTCTGTCGGGACTGATGGAGGTTCTCCCGCACCCGGACTTCGCCCAAAATCACTTCATCTACCTCACCTACACGAAAGATGTGGCGGATAAACAGGTTGCGACGACACTCGCGCGAGGACGTCTCGAAGGTCATCAGCTTCTGGATGTGAAAGATCTCCTGATCTGCGACTCCTGGGCCGGCGACGGCGGCTCCGGTTCGCGCCTCGCCTGGGGTAAAGACGGAATGCTTTACATGACCACGGGAGCCTCCAATGGCAACGCGGCGCAGGAGCCCGGCAGCCTGCGCGGCAAGATCCTGCGTCTGCGCGATGACGGCACGCCCGCACCCGGCAATCCCTTCGAAGGCAAGCCCGGCTATAAGGCGGAGATCTACTCCCTCGGCCATCGCAACTCCCTCGGTCTTGCCTTCAACCCGGTGACCGGCGACCTCTGGAACAATGAGAACGGCCCCTATGGCGGGGATGAAATCAACGTCATCAAACCCGGCGGCAACTATGGTTGGCCAAAAGTCAGCTTCGGCCGCGAATACTCCGGGCCTAAAATACCGAACTTCGCCGAGGGCATGATTGGACCGATCGTGTTTTGGGCGCCATCCATCGCTCCTTCCGGCATGGCGTTCTATACCGGGGATCGCTTTCCAGGCTGGCGGAATAACGTCCTGGTAGGCGCCATGCTTGGCGGTGCCGTGCAAGGCGTCGGGCACCTCGAGCGAATCGTCTTCGATCAGAACTGGGATGAAACCGCTCGCCAGTCGTTGCTTACCGATCTCAAACAGCGCATCCGCGACGTGCGCGAGGGCCCCGATGGCCTTGTCTATGTATTGACCGATGAGGATAACGGCGCATTACTCCGGCTCGAGCCCGCTCAGTAGATCATGATCCGCGGAATCCCGGCCTCACTGCTGATCGCTCTGTCGTTTCCTTTTCTCGCCGCGGCGCAGGGCAGAGACAGCGGCCCTGAAGTTGCCAAAGGCCTGCCCGCCCCCCGCACGCCCGACGGGCATGTGGACTTTTCCGGCTTGTATCATGCGCCGGGCTACGGACCGGGCGACCCGCCCATCAAGAACGGTGAAACGATCGCCCGCAACATTGCCAGGGATCTCAAGCCTTCCGACGTGCCGTTACTGCCTCAGGCAGCCGAACTCATGCGCCGGCGGAACGAGCAAAACAGCAAGGACGACCCCGAAGGGCTGTGCCTGCCCATGGGCACGCCCCGCAAAGACCCGTATCCGTGGAAAATCGTGCAGACACCGCAGCTTTTTCTGATCCTGTACGAAGGGAATGTTCACAGCTACCGGCAGGTGTTCCTCGACGGGCGGCCGCACGACGGGAATGTAGAGGACACCTGGTGGGGCGATTCCATCGGACACTGGGACGGTGACGCGCTCGTTGTCGACACAGTTGGCCTCAATGACAAAGCCTGGCTCGATCTCGTGGGACATCCGCGAACCGAAAAGGCCCACATTATCGAACGATTCACCCGGCCCGAACTGGGACGAGTGAACATCGAGATCACGATCGACAACCCAGGTGCTTATTCGCGTCCCTGGAAGGTGCTGGAGTCGGCTGAACTCGCGCCCGGCTGGGAGCTTCAGGAGTACATATGTAACGAAAACAACCGGGATGCCCACCATCTGGTCGGAAAATAAATGAAACCCGTCCAGATCTTCGGCTTGAAGAACTCCCGGGCCACTCGCGCCGCCGAACGGTTCTTCAAGGAGCGGCGGATACCCATCCAGTTCGTGGACCTGAAGGTGAAGCCAATGGCTCCCGCCGAGATCGGAAGATTCGTGAAGCGTTTCGGGCTGGCAGCACTGCTAGACAGCGAGAGTGGCGCTTACGTCGATGCCGGCCTCAAGTATCTGCGCGTCACGGACACCGAACTGCTGGCGCGTATCGAGCGCGAGCCCGCCCTGCTGCGTCTTCCGTTGATCCGCGCGGATCAAAAGCTCGCCGTCGGGCATGATGAAGACGGCTGGAAATCGATGCTTGCAACGGCGTAACCGAGTGGGCTCCTTCCCCTGTGCCGCCCCGCTGTACGCATGCGCGGGCGGCGAGTGGCGCCCGCGCTACACTATCGCTTGATTCCCGAGCCGCTGATTCGCATTGAGAAACTCGCGAAGGTTTACCGGTCGGGTGACAAAGACCTCGTAGTTTTCCGCGACCTCGCGCTTCAGGTCTCGCGCGGCGAACAGGTCGCCATCATTGGCGAGAGCGGCGCAGGCAAGAGTACATTGCTTCACCTTATCAGCGGCCTCGACGCGCCAACTGAAGGAGCGATATACTACAAGCATAAAAATATTTCCGGACTTCCCGAGCCCGAACTGTCCGCGTTTCGCAATCGCGAGATCGGCTACGTGTGGCAGCAGCATTATCTCCTCCCTGAGTTTTCGGCGTTGGAGAATGTGAGCATGCCGCTGCGGATTCGTGGAATGGACGGTGCCGGAGCGTCCGCCGAAGCGTCGGCGAGACTTGAAGAGGTCGGATTGCGCAGCCGAGCGGAACATCGGGCCGGGGAACTCTCCGGCGGAGAGCAGCAGCGCATCGCCATTGCGCGCGCTCTTGCGGCCAACCCCTCGGTGCTGCTCGCCGACGAGCCGACCGGCAATCTTGATGAGCGTACGGGGCAAATGGTTTTCGATCTGCTGTCGGACCTGCGACAGCGGCGTAACCTGACGTCGATTCTGGTCACCCATAATCTTCAGTTCGCGCGTCGCTGCGACCGGGTTTTAAGGCTGGAAGGAGGGGCGCTCGCGTGTGCATGAACGTTCGTTTTGCAACCGGGCACCGGCTCCGAGTATCTTTAGTGTAGGGCGTGTTGTTTTTGTTCGAGAGTAAGCGGTAAGGGAGTATCCAAACCAAATGTTTGAGCGTTACACGGAAAAGGCGCGGCGCGTTATCTTCTTCGCCAGGTACGAGGCGAGTCAGTTCGGCAGTCCGTATATTGAGACCGAGCATCTGCTGCTCGGACTCTTGCGGGAAGACAAGCAACTGGCCAATCGCTTTCTGCGGTCGCACGCGGCCGTCGATTCCATCAGGAAGCAGATTGAGGGCCATACCACGGTTCGGGAGAAGGTTTCGACCTCCGTCGACCTGCCCCTGAGCCACGAGTGCAAACGAGTCCTCGCCTATGGCGCCGAGGAAGCGGAGCGCTTGAATCACAAGCACATCGGCACCGAACACCTGCTGCTCGGGCTGCTGCGCGAAGAGAAATGTTTTGCGGCGGAAATCCTGCATGAACGGGGTCTGCGGCTCTCAACCATCCGGGAAGAACTGCAGCGCTCCCAGTCCGAGAAAGTACAAACGAACCGGCCGAAGGAAAGTTCGCTTCTGGCGGAGTTCTCGCGCGACCTCACCCAGGCCGCCATGGATAATGCGCTCGATCCGCTCATCGGCCGCGATTACGAACTCGAGCGCGTGGTGCAGATCCTGTGCCGGCGCACGAAGAATAATCCTGTTCTGATCGGCGAGCCTGGTGTGGGCAAGACCGCCATCGTGGAAGGCCTGGCGCAGAAAATCGCCGAGGGCGACGTTCCGTCGTTCCTCGCCGACAAGCGGATTTTGGCCCTCGATCTTTCTCTGATCGTCGCCGGAACCAAGTATCGCGGGCAGTTCGAAGAACGGCTCAAAACCATCATGAAGGAGTTGATGGAGAACCAGAACGCCATCATCTTCATCGATGAGTTGCATACGCTGGTCGGGGCCGGATCGGCCGAAGGTTCGCTCGATGCCGCCAACATCCTCAAACCCGCGCTTTCCCGCGGCGAAATTCAGTGCATCGGCGCAACCACGCCGAGCGAGTTCCGCAAATCCATCGAGAAGGACCGGTCGCTCGAACGCCGCTTTCAGGCAGTCAAAGTGCCGCCGCCAAATGAATCCGACGCGGTCAAGATTATGTTCGGAATCAAAGACCGCTACGAGAAATTCCACGCGGTCAGCTACACCGACGACGCGGTCGAGGCGGCTGTCTTCACCTCCAGCCGGTACATTCCGGACCGTTTTCTCCCGGACAAGGCGATCGACCTGATCGACGAAGCCGGCGCGAGGGTCAAGCTGCGCCAGACCACGCTGCCGAGCGACCTCGCCGACATCCAGAAGCGCATCAAGTTCATCGTTCATCGCATGGAGAACGCCATCGCGAACCACGAGTTCGAGAAGGCGCGCTTCTATTCGGATGAAGAGCGCAAAGAGCGCGAGAATATGCGCCAGTTGCGCGAGAAATACAATCTCGACGATTCCTCGACCGGTGTGGTCACGAAAGAGGACATCGAAGATGTCGTCGCGCGCTGGACCGGTGTGCCGATGACCTCGATCAAAGAGGAGGAGATCGCCAAGCTCCTGCGCATTGAAGATGAGCTTCACACGCGGATCATCAGCCAGGAGAAGGCCATTTCCGCGCTGGCGCGGGCGATTCGCCGGTCGCGTGCGGGCCTGAAGGCCTCGGGGCGTCCCGCGGGATCGTTCCTGTTCCTTGGACCCACGGGCGTCGGCAAGACCGAAGTGGCGCGTGCGCTGGCCAGTTTCCTCTTCGGCAGTGAGAAGAGTCTGATCCGCTTCGATATGTCCGAATTCATGGAGAAGCATTCGGTATCGAAGCTGATCGGGTCGCCTCCCGGATACGTCGGTTACGAGGAAGGCGGCCAACTCACGGAGCGCGTGAAGCGGTCCCCGTATTCGATCATCCTGCTCGACGAAATCGAGAAGGCGCACCCGGATATTTTCAACATTCTGTTGCAGGTTTTTGAAGACGGCCAGTTGACCGACGGGCTCGGCAACCAGATCGATTTCAAAAACACGATCATCATCATGACCTCGAACCTCGGTGCCCGATTCCTCGAGAAGCGTGGCCATCTGGGTTTCCAGGCGCCTCAACTGGAGGGCCAGGTTTCGAAGGTGGAAGATCAGGTGCGCGGTGAAGTGAAGCGGGCGTTCAATCCCGAGTTCCTGAACCGGCTCGACGACATCATCCTGTTCATGGCGCTCAATGATGACGACCTGATCAAGATCATGCATCTGCTCGTCGAACAGATCAACAAGAATCTGGAAGCGAAGCAGATCAAAATCCGGCTCAACGATGATGCCGCGAAGTACATCCTTGAGAAGACGTGCGTCGACCGTAGTTATGGCGCGCGTCCATTGCGGCGCGCGTTGCAGAAGTATATCGAGGACCCGTTGTCGGAAGCACTGATCCAGGGTGTGCTGCCGAGACCGGCGGATCTCGATATCTATCTCGGCGACCTGGGCATCTACTACCGCGTAGCGAATCAGACGGTGCCGTTGCCCGTTCCGGTAGCTGCGGGCGAAGGCGAACCCGAAGCCGAACCGGCGCTGCCTCCGGGGGTCCCTCTCTACACGTTCTGATAAAGCGTCAATGATGAAGCGTCAATAGTGATAGCGAGCCGGGAACAATCGAGGTGGTCGTCGCCGATACGGTAACCGAAAGCAGCTAACTCAGCGGGTCGGGATTGCGCGGTCCCTCGAACGGATCGCGCAAGGCTCTTTCGACCAGATCCAGTACTCTGATGGCGGTTACTCTGATGGCGGTGCTTCGGTGACTTTGCTCGGCCCGATGCAGCGCAGCCAGCAATCGATTACTGTTTCCTGCTGGTCCACGACGCGATCAAGAACGCTCGAGAGGTTTGCACGCAGGTTCGCATATTTGGTTTCGCCGCTCCACATTCACAGGATTCCTGTACGGTCGCGAATCGACTCCGTGCGAGTTTCGGTGCCGATTGTCGCGGGAACCGCCGACACGCTCACGCCCCCTCAATGGCGCGCGGAATCTTCGACCGCGCGAATCAACCGAAGCAGCTGGTTCTGGTGCCCAGTGCCGGTTATAACGATCTGACAAGCGTGGGCGGTTCCGAATTGACGCAGACGTTGCGGAACTTCGTTCAGGGTGTCAAACTCCGGTATCCGCTCTCGAAATAAACCAGCGGCCGCCCTTCCCGGTACTCCGCGCGGCGCACCTCGCCAATCAGCATCGTGTGATCACCCACTTCGAACGTACGCACCACGGCGCACTCCAGATGGGCCAGCACGCCATTCAGAATAGGCATACCCGAGAGCCCCGCGTGCCATTCCACATCGATGAAGCGATCCTCCGAGGCGCTCGAAAATCGCCGCGAAAGGTGCTCCTGATGCTCAGCCAGAATGTTGATCGCGAACCACGAACTCGAAATAAAATGCCCCAGGATCGCGTTTTTCAGATCGATCGAAACCACCACCAGCGGCGGTTCCAGCGAAACCGACGCGAACGAGTTTACCGTCACACCATGTGGGTGCCCCTGGCTGTCAAGCAACGTGACTACTGTGATGCCCGTCGCAAACCGGGCGCAGGTGCGGCGGTAGAGCCTCTTGTCCACGGGGACGAGCTGCGTGTCTTCCCCGCGCGCCGCGCACGCGCTTTCGGCCGCCTTGCTTGACATCGAGATAAACCTAATTCTATCATCGGGTTGACACCTCCGGAGGCGCTTTTGATCAAGCTCGACATTATCAATGAAGTGGTAAACAAGACCGGCATCACCAAAACCAAGGCCGAAATGGCCGTCGAGACCGTCTTCGAGAAAATGAAGCGCGCGCTGGAGCAGGGGGATAGGATCGAACTGCGCGGATTCGGTGTTTTTACCGTGAAGCCCCGCAAAACGGGCATTGGCCGCAATCCGCGCACCGGCGCCGAAGTGTCCATCCCGCCCGGCAAAGCGGTTCGTTTCAAGCCCGGCAAGGAATTGCAGACGCTACAGTAGAGTCACGCCCCGCTACTCGGGGTAATTGTGTTCCCGGAAGACCTGATCGAAAGCGCGACGCGGACAACAGCAATCGCGCCCGTGCGTTTTGAAAGGCCCGCCAGCCGCGTTCAGGGGCCCCCGAAAAATCGCCTGTGGCTGCATTTTCTGCTGCTGGTGCTGACCCTGTTCACGACGACCCTGGTCGGCGCGCACATGCAGTACAACTTCAGTCACAACTTGCCGTTCTTCGATATCGAACGGGACCTCGACATCTTCACCGTCGGCCTGCGCAGCCCGCGATTGTTTGTCGCGGGATTACCTTTCTCCCTCACTCTGCTCACGATCCTGATGGCGCACGAACTCGGTCATTACCTCGCCTGCCTCTATTACGGGGTGGACGCGACCTTGCCGTTCTTTCTGCCTGCGCCCACGCCCTTCACGGGAACGCTGGGCGCCTTCATTCGCATCCGCTCGGCCGTTCAGGACAAACGGGTGCTGTTCGATATCGGCATCGCCGGCCCGCTTGCCGGTTTCCTGTTTCTGATTCCGGCGCTGGGCGTTGGCCTGGCCTTTTCGAAAGTCATTCCCGGCATCAATCACCAGGGAACGGTTCAACTCGGCACCCCCGCGCTCGAGTGGGTCCTCCAGCGCGTCATCTTCCCCGGCGTTCCCGGCGCCGATATCTATCTCCACCCGGTCGCGCGCGCCGCATGGGTGGGCATGTTCGCGACTGCGCTGAACCTCCTTCCGGTGGGCCAGCTCGATGGTGGCCACATTGTCTATGCGCTGCTCGGCCGCTCGCACAAGTGGATCACCCAGACCTTCCTGCTGGCACTTCTGCCCATGGGCAAGCTGTGGAACGGATGGTGGTTCTGGGCCGTGCTGCTGTTCTTCTTTGCGCGCAAGCATCCGCCGCTTTACGATTATTCCGAGATCGGCAACCGGCGGGTGAAGCTCGGCGTCCTGGCGCTCGTTGTTTTTCTGCTCTGCTTCTCCATCGCACCGATTATTGGTTGATGCAAATCAGCGCTACGATCGTCACTCTCAATGAGGAACGTAACATCGCTCGAGCCATCGAAAGTCTGCGCTGCGCCGATGAGGTGGTGGTAGTCGACAGCGGATCGACCGATCGGACGCGCGAAATCGCTCTGCGCCTCGGCGCCCGCGTGATCGAAGAATCCTGGCGCGGCTATGCGGCTCAGAAGAACTATGCGGCATCCTGCGCATGTTTCGACTGGATACTCTCGATTGACGCGGATGAAACAGTCGGCAAGGAACTTGACACCGAAATTCTGGCCTTGAAGAAGGGCGGAACGACCTTTGACGCTTATTCTTTCCCGCGGCTCGCTCAGTATCTTGGGCGCTGGATCCGCCACGGTGGTTGGTATCCGGATCGGAAGATCCGGCTCTACCATCGCGCCAAAGCCGAATGGACCGGCGATTACGTCCACGAGAGCGTCCGAGTCGAAGGCAGCGTGGGCCAACTTAGTGGCGACTTGCTGCATTTCACCTGTCATTCGCTTTCCGAGCATCTGCGCACCCTCGATCGCTATACTTCGCTCGCCGCGCGCGAAGTGATCGCGCGCGGCAAACCGGTTCCGCTGCACCGTCTCGTCATCGATCCTGCGTGGACCGGGTTCCGGACATACATCATGCAGCGCGGTTTTCTCGACGGACCGCAGGGACTTGCGATCGCCTGGATGGCAGCGCTCTATACGTTTCTCAAATATGCCAAGGCTATCGACAGCCTCAGTGATGCGGATTCTTCAACTCGATAGCGGACGGGAGATGCGCGGAGGGCAATGGCAGGCCCTGCGTCTGCATCGCGGACTGGTCGAAGCGGGACGCGACTCGATGCTGCTGGCGCGCGAGGGATCTCCGCTTCTCGCGGAAGCGCGAAAGGCCGGCTTGCCTTGCGACGTGCTGCGCCCTTTGCGGCTGGGCTTGCTTTCGCGGCAATACGATCTGCTCCACGCGCATGACGCCCACAGCCATACTCTCGGTGCACTTTTCTCCCGTGCGCCGTTCGTCGTCTCGCGTCGCGTCGCCTTTCGGATTCGCGGCTCCGCTATTTCCCGCTGGAAATACCGCCGGCCCCGCCTTTTTCTTGCTGTGTCGCGTCATGTTGCCATGCAATTGGAAGAAGGCGGAGTCGAGCCATTGCGCATCGAATTGATCTATGATGGCGTAACAGTTCCGGCAGATCCCGCCGACGGAGACGCCATCCTGATTCCCTGGACACTCGATCCGCAGAAAGGCATGGCGCTCGCCCGGGAGGCCGCGCGACTGGCTGGCGTGAAGGTCGAAGTCACGAAGGATCTGGAAAGGGATCTGCCGCGCGCCCGCGCATTGGTTTACCTCACCCACTCGGAAGGGCTCGGTTCGGGAATTCTTTTAGCCATGGCTTATGGAGTAACCGTGATCGCAAGCAACGTCGGCGGCATCCCCGAACTGATCCGCGATGGTGAGAATGGCATCCTGACGAACAACGACTCCGAGGCTGTGGCCGCTGCACTCCGGCGAATCGATCCTGCATTGGGCCGGGCCGCACGCGACAACGTGATCGAGCGCTTCACCGAAGAACGGATGATCGCGGCGACTCTTGCGGCATACCAACGGGTGCTCGGGTGATCGAGACCATTCTGGCTGCGATTTTCGGCCTCCTGATCGGCAGCTTCCTCAACGTCTGTATCTATCGCTGGCCGCGCGACCTGTCCGTGGTACGGCCGCGTTCCGCCTGCCCGGAATGCGGCACTCAAATCCTCTGGTACGACAACATTCCGGTTCTGAGTTTCGCCATCCTGAGGGCGCGTTGCCGTCACTGCCGTGCGAGCATTCCGTGGC
>CAWBIS010000019.1:0-8524 GCA_963788485.1 Terriglobia bacterium | reverse complement strand
ACTTAATTGCTCATTCGCTGGAGGATACTGTCATGTGCAAGAATAGCCGCGCCGCCGCCGTTCGCCGTGGCGTCTGCCAGTCCGCCGCCGCCAAGGAGATTGATGAAGATCGTCTGCCCCGCTTTGGCAAGCTTGCCGTTGCCTCCGACAAAATCGGCTTCAGCGTTGGTGTCGATGATGTAACGAATCGGCAGCGGCGTCAGTTTTTTCAGGGCGGCCAGTACCTTGTCGCTGGCTTCCGCAGTACCCGCGTTCGCCAGCACGACTCCGTCGGACCCGATCTGTACGCCGATATTCGCGCCGGCTCCGGCGATCATGTAGAAATTGGGGCGCACCTGCACCACATCAAGATCACCGCTCTCCGGTTCGGCGGCCAGGCAGGAAACCGCCCCACAGACTGTCAGGGCCAGAGCGGCGGCCACGGCCCGGCAGGTATTTTCCCCGATGTGCATTCGCTTCACTATTTGACTCCGTCCATTCTCCGAGCCAGACGCGGGACCGAGTCAGGTCGGAGGTAAGTATCATATCAGCCGCTTCGCACGTGCGGTTACCGGGGCAGGAGATTGACGGCCGCGCAACCGGGATTGCGGCATATCAGTTTTGCGGCGACTTCTCAGTTATGGCCCATGAAAAGCATTTCGACGAGGGCTCGAGCGCGTCCGGCGCATGTGTTGCCCGGATAACATGCGCTAAAGAATCGATTCAGCAACGCCGATATATAAGGCGAAAGCGTTGGCGATGTCACCGCTCGAATCCAGCACCGGTAAGGGGCACAATTCGCCAATATGGTTGCGCGCAGCCGCCCTTCTTGTTCTGCCGGCTGCAGCGGCCAACGCCGGTACCCTGCAGCACCCTGGCCCTTACTCCTGGTGGCCCGGATTCCGGATTGGAGTTCTTGTTCTCGTGGCGGCGGGAATCTGGCGGCTTTGGGAGAACCGGCATCGCCGGCGCGAAGCCGCTCTCGAAACTGCCGTATCCGAGAAGACCCGTGCGCTCGATTGCGAACGTTCCCGTGAGCGGGAGCGGAACCGCATTCTGGAGATGCTGGTGTCGAACCAGCCCCTCGGCGTCGTTCTCGATGCCATCGTGCGGATGATCCGTTCGCAGTCTCCCGATTTTCTCTGTGCCGTTGTGCTGAAACGCGACAACACATTCGAGGTCGCAGCTGCGCCGGACTTGCCCGAGGATTGGCTACTCGCGTTGCGCGCGCCGGATATAGTCCCGGCGGAAGCTTGGCAAAACCATCTTGAGTCGCATCGGCCTGCGCGCGATCCCGCGTGGACCACCTTCATCCGATCTTTGAATGGCGGGGCGCCCTCGGCGATACACTCCTGGCCGATAGGCAGACCGGGGGAAACACTGGGCGTGCTGCTGATTTTTTGCCGCGGCGGCCATAGGCCGGACCCTTCCGTGGCGGAACTGGCGAGTCATATGACGCGCCTCGCGCTGGAGCAAAGCCGCTTGTACGACGATCTTCACTTCCAGGCCCGGCACGATCCCCTCACCGGGCTCGCCAACCGCACCTTATACGAGGAACGTCTGGATCGGGCGCTGAGCGAGGCGGAGGTTCTGAACCGAAAGGTCGCCTTGCTGTTTATCGATCTCGACCACTTCAAGCAGATCAATGACGCGTTCGCGCACCGGATTGGCGATCTGGTGTTGGCGGAAATCGGCCGCCGGGTGAAGGCGATCGTCCGCCCCGAAGATACGGTGTGCCGGATCGGCGGCGACGAATTCACCGTAGTCGTGAACAATATCGGGGATGTGGTCGGAGCCGGCGAAATCGCCGATCGTATTCTCGAAGCCATTCGCCAACCCATCCTGATCGACGGCCGCCAAATTGAGGCGAGCGCCAGTGCGGGGATCGCGGTTTATCCGGACGACGGCAGGGACTCCGAAGGGCTCGAGCGGGCGGCCGACGCCGCCATGTATCACGCCAAGGATCTCGGCCGCAATCGTGCCGAGGCGTTCGCCACTCGCAACGAAACGCTCGATCGCGCTCGGATGGAAGAGGAACTGCGCATCGGTTTGCGCCAGGGTTATTTCGTCGTTCACTACCAGCCCAAGGTGCGCGCGGACCGCACGGTTGTCGGGTTTGAAGCCCTGGTCAGGATGAATCATCCGGTACACGGGTTGATTCCGCCCGGGGATTTCATCCCCATCGCCGAGGCCAACGGATCGATCGTTCCGCTCGGACTCTGGGTACTCGAGGAGGTTTGCCGCCAGGTCGCGGCCTGGGAATCGTTCGGGCTCGGGCAAGTACCCGTCGCGGTGAACGTGTCGCCCGTCCAGATCTGCCGCCCCGATTTCGCCAAATCTGTGGAGGAATGCCTGCTTCGCTACGGCATCCGGCCGGTCAATATCGAGCTGGAACTGACCGAAGGCATGCTCATCGGCGCCGGGGGAGTAGCGCGGGAACAGTTAGGAGCGTTGAGACAACTGGGCGTGCAACTTTCCATCGACGACTTCGGCACCGGTTATGCGTCGCTGAGTTATCTGCACCGCCTGCACTTCGATTCCATCAAACTCGACCGGTCCTTCATACAGTCGATCGACACCGACGATCTCGCGCGACGTCTGGTTCAGGCCATGATCGGCGTGGCTCAGGGCCTCGGGTTGAGCGTTGTCGCGGAAGGAGTCGAGACCGAGAGCCAGCGCACCGCTCTGCTTGGAGCGGGGTGCCCGTTGATGCAGGGTTTTCTGTTCGCCCGCCCTAAACCGCCTGCCGAACTGGAGGATATGCTTCGCATGACGGCGCACATGGCGGGGCGTCGGACGGCCGGAGCCCATTCGGAAGATTTGCGCGGGCTGACCGAACCAATACCGGCCTGACCGGCGCGGACGGGGCGACTGGCACGGCGTGCGGCGGTAGAATACCCATTTGCACTCGGACGAGCACGTGACCGCGTTGATCACTGGCGCCGGGCGAGGGATCGGTAAGCGCCTCGCGATCGGTTTCGCCCGGGCCGGGTTTCGCGTCGGGCTCCTCGGCCGCAGCCAGGCGGAACTCGACGTCACCAAACTCGAAATTGAGCACGCGGGCGGCATCGCGCATCGCTTTCGCGCCGATGTTCGCGATTACGAGCAGTTTTCCACCGCCGTCGACCGCATGAACGAACTTTACGGCGCGGTTGACGTGCTCATCGCCAATGCCGCCGTGCTCGGGCCCATCGGTCCCTTTGTCGAGCATCGCCCGCGCGACTGGAAAGAGGTTTTCGAAACCAACGTGCTCGGCGTGATGAATGCCTGCCGCACGGTTCTGCCGCAGATGATCCAGCGTCGCAGCGGCAAGATCCTCGTCATTGCCGATGCATCCGCGGCGCGGCCTCGCCCCAATTTCGCGCCCTACGCGGCGAGCAAAGCGGCCGTGGTTCGCTTCGTCGAAAGTGTCGCCGAAGAGGTGCGGAATCACAACATCCAGATCAACTGTTTCTCGCCCGGCGACGCGTACACCAGCATGACCGACGAAATCCTGCGTGCCGACGAACTGGCCGGCGCACAGGAAGTCGAACAGGCGGAGCAGACGCGGCTGACCGGAGGCATTCCGCCGGATAAACAAATCCAGCTGGCGCTCTTCCTCGCATCCGAACGTTCCAATCATCTGACCGGGAAATTAATCGACGTCACCGACGACTGGAAGAAACTGGAGCGCGAGAACACCCGGCCTGACGCCTGGACGCTCAGGCGCCATTTAAAATAACCGGGATTGCGGCGTCATTTAAAAATCACCGCGGCGGCGCCATTTGAAATAATGGGACGATCCCCATGCGAATCGCGATTCTGTTACTGGCGGTCTCTCCGTTTTTGAGCGGACCGGCCTTCGGCTGGGGCTGCGAGGGACACCAGATCGTCGCATTGATCGCGCGCGCGCATCTGACGCCGGGGGCGATCGCGGCGGTCGATGCATTGCTTCGCGGGAATCCCATCGACCCGGCGCTCAACCGGTATTGCAAGGATCGGCCGGACGATCTTATGGCCGATTCCTCTACGTGGGCGGACGACGTCCGGAATATCGAGAAGACCGCGGAATGGCACTACATCGACATTCCGCTCGCAACCGATGCCGGCTCCGTTCCCGAAAAGGATGCGATGAAATGGTGCGCGCCACTGCCGGATGGGCGCCCGGGTTGTATCGTCACAGCTATTGACACGGAGCTCAAGATTCTTCGCGACCCGAAACAACCCGCGAACGCGCGGGCCAAAGCTCTCCGCTATGTCATTCACTTCGCCGGCGACATTGCGCAGCCTTTGCACGATGTCGATAATCACGATCGCGGCGGCAACTGCACCAGCGTTCGTTTTTTCGCCGACGAAAGGCCGCAGAATCTGCACACGATCTGGGATTCACGGCTGATAGCGCGCGAGCTCGCGGCGGCGAATTCTACTCAACCCGAGTACGCGCAGCAGCTGGATCGGAGCTTTGCCGAAAGCTGGTCCGCGTGGGGAGAATCCCGAGCCGACGCACTCGCCTGGGCCTGGGAAGGTCACAAACTCGCCGAAACGATTGCGTACGGTGATCTGAGACCGGTGATTCCGGTTGAACCCGCCAGTGCGGGAGAGGCCGACGATGCAGGCTGCAGCGCGGAACGGGATAGAGTTGGCGCGCTGCATATTGCGATCGACGACAAGTATGGCGCCGAAGCCGTGCCGGTGATTCGCGAGCAACTTGCCAAAGCGGGTTACCGTCTCGCCGGCTTGCTCAACGACACTTTCCGCTGATCAGACGCAAATCTTCTTCAGCAAGGCCTTCGCTTCCTGAAATTGCGGAAACAACTTTTCGTGCTCCTTGAACTCCGGCGTGTGCACGCAGCGGCGCGCGCCGCTGTGATCCACGGGATAGTGCAGATGCAGCATCTCGTGATACATCACATATTCGAGCGCCAGCCGCGGCACGCTCGTATCGTCGAAGATCCGGCTGATCACGATCATGTGATGCGACGGATCGAAGTGCCCGAGACGCGTGCGCGATCGCACATGGCTCCAGCCGAGCCCGGGACGCGCCATCATGCCGCCGAAGTACTTTCCGTTGAGTTCTTCGAAGATCTCCTCCAGATGGTGCACCGTCCCTGCAGGACCGCTGTGCGCTTTCCTGCCGCGCGATTGCCGCAGCAGATGGATCTGGCGGCGCATATCCTTGCGATTGAGGTAAAGCCTGTACCGGTGCGCATATTGAGCCCCGACCGGCTTGCGGTAAAGCTTGCCGAGCAAAATGTGCGCCAGCGCTTCGGTGACCGGCGCGGGAGCGTTCTGGAGCAGATCGGTGATGCGCACCCGCAGCGAGCCGCTATCGAGACGGACGTCGCTGTTGGCGTTGGCAAAGGGCTTGTACTCGATTTCGACAGGGGGCACCGGCGTGCGCGGCCGAAGTTCGCGATGCACGCGCCGGAAGATCTCCGCGGAGGATTCGAAAAACAGTGCGCTTTCGATATTCACCGGCGTGAGAAAATGCCCTTGTATCTCAACGCGATCCACCATAATAAGAGATTACCGACTTCCTCTCGATGGCTGCCAACAAACCCGTTATCTCCGCGGTCGGGTGCTATGTCCCGCCCGGCCTTCTGACCAATGCCGATCTGGAAAAGATGGTCCAGACCAACAACGAATGGATCGTCGACCGCACCGGCATTTCCGAGCGGCACATCGCGGCGCCCGATGTAGCGACTTCCGATCTGGCGACATGCGCGGCGTCGGCAGCTCTCGCCAGCCGGGGGATCGACGCCGGCGAAATCGACGCCATCCTGGTGTGCACCGTTACGCCGGACATGCTCTTTCCCTCGACGGCCTGCCTGGTGCAGCATAATCTCGGCGCTTCCAAAGCCTGGGGATTCGATCTGGTTGCGGCATGCAGCGGCTTCGTCTACGGCCTGGTAACCGGCGCCAGCTTCATCGCGGCGGGCACGCATCGCAAGGTTCTCGTAATCGGCGCCGACACGATGAGCCGCATTCTCGATTACGAGGACCGAACGACGTGCGTCCTTTTCGGCGACGGCGCCGGGGCGATGCTCCTCGAACCCGGCACCGAAGGCAGCACCTCCGGATTCATCGATTTCGTCGGCGAGATCGACGGCTCGGGCGCCTGCTATCTCAAGATGCCGGCAGGCGGAAGCCGGATGCCTGCCAGCGCCGAGACCGTCGCACGGAAACTTCACTACGTGCATCAGGAGGGCGCGCAGGTCTTTAAATACGCTGTACTGAAGATGCATGAGGTTTGCTCGTCGTTGCTGGCGCGCAATGGCATGACGGTCGACGATCTGGATCTGCTCGTGCCTCACCAGGCGAACCGCCGTATCATACAGGCGACCGCCGAGCGCCTCGGGTTGCCGATGGAAAAGGTGATGGTCAACATCGGCAAATACGGCAACACCACGGCCGGAACCATTCCGCTCGCCACCCGCGATGCGATTTCCGAAGGGCGTCTCAAGAAGGGCGATCTGGTGATGTTCGCGGCGGTCGGCGCGGGGTACACGGTCGGCGCCAGCCTCTGGCGCTGGGCATTCTGAGGGCTCTCACAAGCCGGCCGGTGCGGGACCTAATCTCACACCGCCCGGCGGCACATCGGGAAGGAAGACAATCCCTCCGGGATCAGCCGGTTCTTCGGTCATCTCCTCGCCATCCACCTCGATGTGATACGAACGGTGCGGATCGAGTCCGACGACGAATACGGCCGCGTCTTTTTCCTGATCCAGTCTCGTAATTTGAAAACGCCTGGCTTCGCGCGCGAAAAATACAACCGCGGTTTCGATGTCCAGCGGCTCGCGCGTAATCGAAGGATCCATCCGCGTCACGGTGCCATCCTTGAACAACTGCAACTGGCCGGAGAAAAAGCCGATCCACGATGCATCGTCCTCCCAGGAAGACCGCACGAACAACTGCCCCCCGATTTCGTCGTGCAGCGCGAGCGGCGCGTGGTAGTAACTCAGGCCTGGCTGATAAGGATTGGCCCACACCAGTTCATACGGGATGCCGTGCGTTCCGCGCATCAGGAAACGATCGTTCGTCAGCCATCCCTGCAGCAATTGCGAGGATGCGGCATTCGCGTCGTAGGCGACCATCGCGAGTTCCGCCGCGCGCGACAGTGCGGCTTTGCGCACGTCGGGGCCGTTTTTTTCGATGGTCTCGTCGGCCGGTATGCGGAATTCGTTCTCGGCCGACGGCCATGGAGCCGGGTAATGTGCGAGCAGATGCAGCAAAGGATACTGCTTGAACCATTCCGGAAACGTATCGCGCAGGTCGAAGTTCAGGTTATCCCGGACTGCATGAAGAATCTCGAGCATTGCGTAAGCGTCGAAGTTCGACACAGCCGATTTCGCGTCTCGCAGCGAAGGGATGAATACAGTGTTCCAGAAACCATCGAAGATCCCCTCCAGAGCCTTCGCGCATACCGCGGGCTGCGCATCGGCCAATGCCATGGCGGCGAATATTCTGGTTCGCGCTTCGGCGAGCGTCGTCACCGGACGCGGATCGGCAGCGACTCGCTGCAGCCGGGTCGCCAGCTGACTCATATCGTCGCTCGATATGATCGGCGCGCACCAATCGGCAACGATGGCCATCTGCCGCGCGTCTTCCTGGCGCGCGCCGTCCGCGGGGCCGACCGCCCACGCAACCGCGCGCGTTCCCGCTTCCCGATCGTCGGCGATGCGATAGCGCAAGGCCTGCGCCCAGCCGGGTTCGGGGAAAGGAGAGCCGGCCGTCCAGAGCGTCTCGAACTGATCCCAGCGAAGCGATCGCCGCTCCCGTTCGCGGCGCAGCAAGCGCAGCCGCTGCGGCCGCAGCAGCAGCCGTGGACCTTCGCTGTAAACCTTGAACGAATCGGGACGATTCTGCCCCAGCAGCCCGGATGCGGGCAGGGCGGACAGGTACCGCAGGAGGGCGCGGCGCGTCATCGTTCTCCGATTCTATCGGAGCGGCTGGTATCATGCAGAATAACCTCGGACTCGCAGCGGATCTCCGCAACCCACGCAACCGTACTGGCGTCTCAGGGAAATTAGACTGGATGAAGAGCGTTCAAATTGTTTTCGGCCTGCTTGCCGCGGCCAGCGGATTAACCGCGCAACAGTACACGATTTCCACCGTTGCCGGCATCGGTACCGTTCAAGGCTATTTCGGCGACACCGGCGCCGCCACCTCGGCCGAACTCGATTTCCCGTTCCAGGTGGCGGTGGACGCCAAAGGAGACTTCTGCATCGCCGACTTCTACACCTTCGTCGTCCGGGAGGTTGTCGGCGGCACGATCAATACCCTCGCGGGCAATGCCAGCTATGGGTACCAGGGCGATGGCGGCCCCGGCCCGCAGGCGATGATCTCTTATGTTCACGGCCTGGCGTTCGACCCCGGCGGCAACGTTTATATCGGCGACACCAGCAACAATCGTGTCCGTTTTGTTAACCCCGCAGGCAACATCTACACGTTTGCGGGCAACGGTACACCCGGTTATGCGGGCGACGGTGGCAAAGCTATCGACGCGGAGCTGGTTTCTCCCGCCGGCGTCGCCTCGGATGCTGCCGGAAACATCTACATTGCGGAT
>CAWBIS010000018.1:0-3206 GCA_963788485.1 Terriglobia bacterium | reverse complement strand
TAAATATCAGAACGATACCTATGCCCCTCTCCGTGTTAAAAGACATTCGCAGGATATACGCCGGTTTGAACGCGGATGAGATACGAGGCGCGGCGTATCACGATCTCAAGGTTGGCCTCATGGCGGGGACCGAAGAGGAATACCAGGCCATGGAGCAATTCCTCGCCCCCCGCGGAATGGACCCGCGCGCCCGCGCCGACGCTTTGCGCACCATTCACCGTGTCGACGGCACTCCGCCTGCCCGGTTCGATTTTGTCCTCTGTGCTCCCGAAGTTCCCCTGCCCGCCAACGGCTACCGGTTCGACCCGTCCGACACCGGGTCCACGGCGAAAACCATCGTCTCCGGGCACTATCCCCTCGAATTGTCGATCGCCCGTAATTACCCGCTGTTCCGGCGCGCTGCCGCGGAGCGCATCGTGCACCGCGTCTCCCGCGAGAACGCGCTGTTTTCACTCGTTACGGCCCTGCCGAACGTGGTCCCGAGCATCATCGATCTTCCATGGGCCGTGGGCGAATTCGCCACCGATACCGCCTTTCTCACCATGAACCAGATCCGCATGGCGCTGCTCATGGCCGCGCTGCACGGCCAGACGGTCGGATACACCGAACAAAAAGGACAGATTGCCGCGATCGCCGCGGGCGCATTTGGCTGGCGCGCCCTCGCGCGGGAACTGGTGGGCAAGATTCCTCTCGGCGGCGGCCTGATCCCCAAAGCCGCCGTGGCTTTCGCCGGAACCTATGTCGTCGGCCTGGGGCTGGAGAAGGTCAACCGCACGGGGACAGGTCTCTCGAAGCTGGAAAAGAAGGACGCCTGGGCCTCGGCTTTCGCCCATGGAAAGGAAGTAGTATCGGAACTGGCGCCCACTGCCGCCCGGCGGGAATAGGGGCTTTTCAATTCCCCGTCTGCAGCGATTCGGCTATCGTCCGAAGAAATCTGCGTTCTTTTTGGTGAACTCGGTCCACTTTTCCGGCAGGTCCTCCAGCGCAAAAATGGCCGAAACCGGGCAAACCGGCACGCATGCCCCGCAATCGATACATTCGACGGGATCGATATAAAGCATCTCCGCGTCCGGAAATCTGGGATCTTCTTTCTTGGGGTGGATGCAATCGACGGGGCAGGCGTCGACGCAAGCCGTATCCTTCGTGCCGATGCAGGGTTCCGCAATTACGTATGCCATATGTCTGGAATCTTCAAACGTATCACACGGCCCAGGCCAGACGGAACGGGGTACCTGCCAGTCCCGGTCCTGCTTGCGCATCCCCCCTTCGCACAAGCAAGATAGGTAACGATGCCTGTCGCGAAAGTTCGCAAAGCCGTATTCCCCGCAGCCGGTCTCGGCACCCGCTTCCTGCCCGCCACCAAGGCCCAACCCAAGGAGATGTTGCCGCTGGTCGATAAGCCGATCATTCAGTATGGCGTGGAAGAAGCCGTACATTCCGGCATTCGCAACATCATCATGGTCACCGGCCGCGGCAAGTCGGCCATCGAGGATCACTTCGACGTCAGCTTCGAACTCGAGAACCTGCTTGAATCGCGCCACAAGAAAGATCTGCTGAAGATCGTGCGCCAGGTTTCGGATCTGATCGACGTCTCTTATATCCGGCAGAAGGAAGCTCTGGGGCTCGGCCATGCCGTGCTGCGCTCCCGGGATCTGGTCGGCCCCGAGCCATTCGCCGTCATCCTCGCCGACGACGTGATCGACGCGGAAACGCCGTGCGTCCGCCAGTTGCTGGATATTTACGAATTCTTCTCCGCACCGGTGATCGCCGTCATGGAAGTTCCGCACGACGCGATTTCGTCCTATGGCTGCATCGACGCCGAGCCCGTGTCGCATAACGGCAGCAAGGACAAAGTCTTCCGTATTCGCGACCTGGTGGAGAAGCCGAAGGCCGCCGAAGCGCCCTCGAATCTGGCTATCATCGGTCGCTACATCCTCACGCCGGATATTTTTGAATCGATCTCAGCCGTCGAACCCGGCTCCGGCGGCGAGATTCAGCTCACGGACTCCCTGCGCCTCCAGCTCCGCAGCCGCCCCATTTACGCCTTCAAATTCGAGGGCAGGCGCTACGACGCCGGCGACAAGCTTGGCTTCCTGAAAGCCACGGTCGAGTTCGCCCTGCAGCGTCACGACCTCGGCGGACCCTTCCGCCAATACCTTAAAACCCTGAAACTGTAAGATGGATGGAGTGACCGGAATTCGGGATTGGCGCAGGCTTTGGCCTGTGATCCTCGCAGCATGCCTCGTCGCGGCTTTTTCTGCCCGGCAGCTCTTTGCCCAGCAGAAAGTCACGCTCGTTATGTACGTCCAGCTGATGACTCAGGGCGGCGACTTCGCCGACGCCGAAAAAGCACTGGGGCAGTACCGCGCCGCGCTGGGCGTGACGCCGGAATACCTCGACGCTCTTTCCTGGGTGGGCCGGGGAGAGCTGGCTCATCACAATCTCGATGCCGCAGAAAAGAACGCGGAAGAAGTCCGCACCCGATGCCTCGCTGAACTGGCGCATCGCAAGCTGGATCAGGACCCGCACCTCCCACTGGCTCTCGGAGCCTCGATCGAAGTGCATGCACAGGCGTTGGCACAGCAGAATCGCCGGGACGAGGCAGTCGTGTTTCTCCGCGGTGAATTGACGAAATGGCAAGGCACCTCGATCCGCGATCGCATTCAGAAGAACATCAACCTGCTCACGCTGGAAGGCAAAACGGCGCCCGCGCTGGATGTATCTCAGTTCATCGGCGGCCGCAGGCCGTTACCGCTTTCCGCGCACCGCGGCCACCCCGTGCTGCTGTTTCTGTGGGCCCACTGGTGCCCCGATTGCAAAGCCGAAGTCGACGTCTTGCAGAAACTGATGGCGGTCTACGGGCCTCGCGGGCTCGTGGTCGTCGCCCCTACCCAGCACTACGGATACGTCGCGCAGGGAGAGCCCGCCGCGCCCGACGTCGAAACGAAATACATCGCCTCCATCTTTGCGAAGTATTACGCGGGCCTCGGATCCGTCGATATTCCGCTCAGCGAGGCGAACTTCGCCCGTTTCGGCGTCAGCACCACCCCGACTCTGGTGTTGATCGATGGCCAGGCCATTGTCCGCTTCTACAATCCCGGCGCAGCCACCTACGATCTGCTGGCGCGCAGAATTGCGCCGCTGCTGAACCCGGCATCCCACTGACCAAGGAGGTCTGCCATGGCCGCTCCCGGAATCCCCGCCGT
>CAWBIS010000017.1:0-75013 GCA_963788485.1 Terriglobia bacterium | reverse complement strand
ATTGCTGGCGCCGGCCATGGCCGCTTCCCAGACCTGGCCTTCCTGGATTTCGCCGTCGCCCAGCAGCACGTAGGTGCGGGATTTGCTGGCCGTCGAGCCGCGCCGCGATGCCCATGCCGAGCGCCAGGGAGAGCCCCTCGCCCAATGAGCCGGTGGATGCCTCCAGCGCGGGAATGTAACGCATATCGGGATGGCCCTGAGTATACCGAACCCAGCTTGCGCAGCGTGTTCAGTTGGTCCACCGGAGTCTGCTCGTACCCCGCTTCGGCCATCACGGCATACAGGACCGGCGCTGCATGTCCCTTCGAAAGGAATGAACCGGTCGCGGTCGAGAAGGGAGCAGACCAACCGACGAGACATCACCACATGGCCATTACCGGAAATTAGAGGGACTAGGGATGAGGGGCTGAGGGGATTAATGAGTTAGGGGGGAGAGGGCGCGGTTGTCTGGGTGCCGGAGAGCTTGACAAGACGCGACGTTAGGGTCTGCGCATCCCCGGTCCCCAAAGGCGAGGGACCAAGGGCACCCTCAGGGAGGCGGAAAGTTGACCGAGACCGTGGCCAGGAGCCAGGGTCAGCACTATTTTGTTGCATTAAGTACTATATGTATCTATCACATACAGTCATGATCTAAAATAGAGTCAGAGCTTTGACTCTAGTGTAGAGCTGGTCTAGACTCTTCACATGCAGACGATTTCCGAACAGGACGTTCAGCGAAGAATTAAGCTCGAAAATCCGTGGTGGGAACCCCCGCATACGATAAGCGAATTGCATACGGGTTGGCGTCCCAGGCCATACCTCGACCTCTTCCTAGCAACACGTAATGGAGCCAGGCTACAGAACCATGGCCAATTGCTTTCCCAATGTAAATTCTCCAGAGAATATCCCTGTCTTTCTGAATCTCACCGCTGGGCTGACAAGCGCTCAACGCGCCGATTTGGCGCGACGCATCGCGGTTAATGGATTCGTTTTGCTGTCCGGCTCGGTCCTGGTCGGAACGCATGTGCTGGCGTTTTTTGGAATTTCTCTTGCTGCAGTTCAAGTTGGTGGCGGTATGGTGCTCATTGCATCCGGGTGGAGCCTGCTGAATCAAAAAACGATCACCGACGGCCCGGGACTGGTTGCGAGAAACGCCGCGGCCGCCGACATTTCCAAATGGGCGTTCTATCCTTTGACGCTACCGCTAACCGTAGGGCCAGGCTCGATTTCGGTTGCCATTACGGTCGGGGCAAATCGACCCGACTCAACTGCCGCCGGTTGGGCGCTTCCGGCTGCGACGTTGCTGGGGTGTGGTGTCATCGCACTGTCAATCTTTTTGAGTTACCGGTGTGCCGAGTTTCTTGGTCGGGTGCTGGGCGATATTGCAATGAATGTCGTCGTGCGCCTTTCCGCGTTTATCGTGGTATGCATCGGCGTACAAATCTTCTGGAATGGAACGAGCGTACTCATTCACTCAGGTCCCAGGATGCTTCCGTGACCTGGCACAACAGGCGTACCTTCGGAACTTGAGTCGTCATCGTCGTTCCGTTGTAAAACAAGGGTCCGGTTAGTCTGACCTCCGGCCTGTGGTCTGGGTATCGCATGGTTCATTCTGCGGTAGAGCGTGAAACCCGGCTCGAGAGAATCGCCGATTTGGTGGTGCACAGGCTTGTCGTTCCAAGAGCGACGTCCTCCAGTCGATTCCAAAAGGGTTTCAAACCGTATCAAAACCCTATCCGAAGCACGCTCGGGGAGGAAACTGTTTCAGCGAGCGCAGATTCCCCAACGCCGATCCGGACCGGACCAATCAGTTGCATGCGGCAGTCGACCGGTCCGGTGGGAAAGGTACGCGCGTGATTTCCGTTCTGTTCAGACTCGTTTGAAGCATCTCCCGTAAATTATTGATTTGAAATTTTTTAAACCGAAGCCAGCCTCTTCCCATATCTACCCCTCCTCCGGCGGAGTCATAGTCCGATTGTCTCCCGTGGAAGCAAAGTTGAATGAAGCTGGCCGTTCTCGCCTGTGCTGATGATCGGCGAGCTAGACATGGCTAAAGTCGCAACGAATCAATAAGATCGCACTTTATTAGCGGGACTTGCCACCTAGCATCTGCTCTGTGCTGGCAGGCCCGCACTCCCTCAAGATTCCCGTCGAGAGCGCGTCTTGCAGCTCCGCACGGTTACAAAAATGGCTCTGGCGAGACGCAATTCATCGACAATGATGGCTTGTAAGCTTATGATATAAAAAGTACTAGGGCCCTTAGCTCAACGGTTAGAGCAGCGGACTCATAATCCGTTGGTTGCAGGTTCAAATCCTGCAGGGCCCACCAGACTGCCAGAATCGGTTCTTCGACGCCCGTCGCCACCGGAACGCACGAATCAGAAAGCTCCCCATGAGGCCCATCCACGCAGCGATTGCGAGAAGTCCTTCATTTGGGTGGCCTGGGATGCCGTACCTTGCATAGCGGGAAAATCCGCCTTTGATCTGGAACGCGGCCGTAGTAAGCATCAGACCGCGCCCGACCGCGACCCGCACGAATCCGAGAAGCGGCGTTGCCCGATGGTTCGTCAAAACCTGCGGTCTGAACGGCGCCAGCACCCCGCCGAAACAAATCGATAAACTGATAGCGATGAATTCGCGCGGTTTCCAGCCTGGCATGCGGAAAGGTAGCTCGATGCGTGTTGCTGCGATCCTCGCAGCGGTGAGCGCGCTTGTTGGTACGGCTTTGGCTCAGCGGTTTGGCGGCCTCAATTTCGAGGGTCATGACGAAGGTCCGGCGGCGGCTTTCCCCGCCAAAGGCGAATTCCATTTCATTCGCGTCGAGTACACCGATCTGCCCGAATACCATCGGTCGTTCGGATTTTCGTCCCGCAACGGGCGCGGCACCGGATGGTGGCTCGTCGACTGGCCGGACGCGGATGAGCACTTCTCGACCGGCGTTCAGAGGCTGACCAGAATCGACACTGGTGAGCCCCTGCACATGAGTCTGACCGACGACCGGTTATTCGACAATCCGTGGATCTACGCCACGCAAACCGGATGGTGGGGCCTCGATAATCGAGAGACTGCGCGGCTGCGCGAGTATCTGCTGCGCGGCGGGTTCCTTATGACCGACGATTTCTGGGGACCCGACCTCGATCAGTGGGAAGTATTCCAGGAAACCATGCAGAGGGTGCTTCCGAACAAGCCGATTTCCGATATCTCGGCTTCGGAGCCGGTCATGCACGTTCTTTATGACATCGAGGAGAAGGACCGCTCCTTTATTCCCGGCACGCGTCACCTCCGCCGCGGCCCCAACGGGTCCGTCGTTGTCCAGCAGCCTTTCGGCACGACGCCGGCCTGGCGGGCCATGTACGACGACAAGAACCGTCTGATCGTAGCCGTGAACTACAACACGGACATCGGTGACGCCTGGGAATACGCCGACGCTCCGGAGTATCCCGAACATATGACTGCGCTGGCTTATCGCTACGGCATTAACTACATTGTTTACGCGATGACCCATTGAACGTTCAGGCTACGAACAATTGGGCCGTATCGGTCCGGTAGCATGGAATCGGCGGCATAGCACACTTTGATCAGACGGCTCTTTCTGACGGTCATGACGGCCGCGGTCTGGCTCGGCGCTGCCCAGGTTCCGCCTGGCGCAAAGACCTGGGCACTGGTGATCGGGGTCTCGAAGTATCAGAAACTCCCGCAGGATCTCTGGCTGCAATACCCGGAGGCGGATGCCGCGTCTTTCAGCCTGCACCTCGCCAGCGCGCGCGGCGGAGCCGTACCTGCGGATCAAATGCTCGTTCTCACAAACGAGCAGGCCACTACCGAGGCTGTCCGTCATGCCTTTCAAACCCTTCTGCAAAACCCCGGTAAAAACGACACCGTCTACATTTTTGTCGCCGCCCATGGAACAGTCGACAACAACGGCGCCTATATCCTCACTTACGACAGCGATCCCGGAAACCTCGCCGGCACTGCCGTGTCCATGGCGGAACTGCACTCGATTGTCGAACAGGAGGCTTCAAGAGCGGGCCATGTGATTCTTCTCGCCGATGTCTGTCATGCGGCTACGATTGCCGGTCAGAAAACCGCCTCGCTCGGCGGTGTGCTCGAGAAGCTGGGAGAAACCTCCGGCGAGATGCTCGGACTTATGGCCGCCCGTCCCACTGAGCTTTCGCTCGAAGGGCCGGAGTTCGGCGGCGGCCACGGCGCATTCACATGGTCCGTGCTGAGGGGGCTCGAAGGGGCGGCCGATCAGGATGGAGACGGTTCCGTGTCGGCCGGCGAATTAATAGATTTCGTCACCTCCGACGTACCCAAACTGACGCGCAACCGGCAACATCCGCGCGATTTCGGAAATATGGAGAATACGACCCGACTCTCGGATCTGTCGAAGCCTGGAATCAAACTCGAATGATCAGCGCGCCGGGCCGCCGGCGAGCCACTTCGCGCCTCGCGCGTAGAGCGCTTCAACCTCGGGGCCTTTGAGACCGGGCATGTCTTTCTTCACGTTGTAGCCGATGCGCGTCTGCAGATAGGCCAGATGGCGATAACCTTCCGGGAACTGTTCGAGGATCTTCGGATCGAGCAGAAGCGGGTTCGCCGGGTCGGGATCCATCGCGTCCATGCGATCCTTCTCGTAAATCGGCTGGCGCAGCACGATTGCCCAGCGATCGTTGCGCTTTTCGAAAAAGTCGTAGAAGCGGCCCGTGCAGACCACATCCACCAGGTGACCCTCCACTTTCGCGCGTTGGGAGATGGTCATCTTGGTTTGTGAAATGGCCCGGTTGCCATTGACGTCCACCGAATTCCCGCCGAGGAAGTGCAGGATGCTGACACCTTTGTTCCAGCCTTCAACGCTGACCTTGATAAAGTCGGCGAAAGAGCCCTGAAACCACGTTGCCATCATGTATCCGTCGTCCGTCCAGCAGGTGCGGAAGCGATCCCATTCGCCCGCATCGCGCCACACAACCCAGTTTTCGACAACTTCGCGAATTGCCAGTTTTTCCGTCATATTGTTGTTTGCACCTTGCTCGTTGAACCTCGCAAATTGTATCACCGGAAGCCGCGGGACATAATCGAATCATGAAATTTGGCGGATTCTACGAATTGCAACATCCCCGTCCCTGGACGAACGGGAGTGAGCACACGCTGCTCAGAAACGCATTGGACCAGGTGGAACTCTCCGATCGCTCCGGTTTCGATTACGTCTGGGCGACCGAGCATCATTTCCTTGAGGAATACGCGCATTCCTCCGCTCCGGAAGTGTTTCTCGCCGCCTGCACGCAGCGTACGAAGAACGTCCGCATCGGCCACGGGATCGTGCAGATGCCTCCCCATATCAACCACCCGGCGCGCGTGGCCGAGCGCGTGGCCATGCTCGATCTGATCAGCGACGGCCGGGTCGATTTCGGCTGCGGCGCGGGAGCGACCGAGACCGAACTCGGCGGATTCCTCGTTCCGCAGGACGAGAAGAAACAGATGTTTCTCGAAGGCATGCGGATCGCCATCCGCATGATGGTGGAGGAGCCGTTCGCGGGTTACGACGGGAAGTACGTCAAGGTGCCGCAGCGTAACATCGTGCCCAAGCCGATGCAGAAACCGCATCCTCCGCTCTGGATGGCCTGTTCGCGGCGCGAATCCATTTTGCAGGCAGCGAGGCTCGGAGTAGGTGCGCTCACGTTTTCGTTTGTAAGTCCTGAAGAAGCGCGGCAGTGGGTGAAGGATTACTACTGGACCATCGAGAACGAATGCGAGCCGATCGGGTACGCCGTCAATCCGCAATTCGCCATCGCTTGCCCGTTCCTTTGCGATCAGGACGAAAAGCGCGTCGTTCAACTCGGCTTGGAGAGCTACGGATTCTTCATCTACGGGCTCGGCCACTACAGCTTCTTCGGAGCACATGCACCCGGGAAGACCGACATCTGGAACGAATACAAAACCAACCCCCACGATTTCGCGCCGCCGGAAGGGCGTATTCAGGATTGCGTCGGCACGCCGGAGATGCTGCGGAAAACGCTGCGCGATTTCGAGGCCGCCGGGATCGATCAGGTGGTCTGTATCTCGCAGGCGGGAAAGATTCCGCATGAGCTGCTTTGCTCCTCGATCGATCTGTTTTCGCGCGAAGTGCTGCCGGAATTCAAAGAACGCGAGCTCGCCGGCGCCCGGAAGAAATCCGAAGCGGCCGCGCGCATCGCGGAAAAGGCCATGGCGCGTAAGCCCGCGGCCGAAGCGCCGAAGGAACCGACCATCATCCGCGCTGCCGGGCATCATTAAGCTCGCCGGCCGCACGATCGCCCGGTACTTTTGTTACTCTGATACACGCAAGGAGAAACGAATACATGAAAATGAAGAGCAAATTCGCGATCGGAGCGCTGCTGCTGACTGCCGGCATCGGCTCCGTTTACGCACAGGGACCGGGCGGCGGCCGAGGCAGAGGACCGCAGGGTCCCGGCCTCACCCTCACCTCGCCCAATATCGAAGACGGTGGAATAATTCCCAATAAGTTCACCCAGGCCGTTCCCAATCCGGTGTCGCCCAAGCTGGAATGGACTCACGTGCCGCCAGGCACCCAGAGTTTCGTGCTGCTGATGCACGATCCGGACGTTGCCATGGGAAAGAAGACCGACGATGTGACCCACTGGATGGCGTTCAATATCCCCGGCACCGCAACCGAACTGGCGGAGGGGCAGCCTGCCGACGCCAAGTTGCCCGATGGAGAAATTCAGATCGTGAACACCGGCCGGAAAGTCGGCTTCATGGGGTCGGGTGCGCCGGCGCCAGGGCCTTATCATCACTACACATGGGAACTCTTCGCGCTGGACACCAAGCTGGACCTCGGTCCGGATGCCACGCGCGACCAGGTTGTCGCCGCTATGCAGGGGCACATCCTCGGTAAGGGTGTCCTCGTAGGCCGCTTCCACCGCTGATCGAGAGGATCTCTTCCCGCCGGGAACGCGTGGCGCACGTGTTCCCGGCAGTGCAAGATCATTTGGTCTTTGTCGGCCGAGTCGCCGTCAAGCTCCGCAAGTCCACGAAGTCGTTGCGCACGGTTTCAATCTCCTTGTTGTATCTCCGGGCGTCTCCATAATCGAAGAAATGCGGGTAGCGCGAATGCGGCGCCCGCAGCCTGCGGGCATGCTTGATCGGGCACCAGTGCTGTTCCGTTCGCGCCGCCACTTCCGTTGCATAAGCGATCAAGCCATTTACGTATGAGCAGTATCGGCAGTTGAGGCGCTCCACAATATTCAGGTACTTGAGGCTTCCCCGATCGAAAATGAGATAGTCCGCGCGCCGGACTTCTGGAATCCCATAAATGGGGAAGCAGACGCCCTGGAAGAGAGCCAGGAAGAGGTCGAGCAGAAAAAAAGGAATGACGCCCGCGTAAATCAGCGGCGCCGTCGCCAGCACCAGAAAGCGGGAACCGAGGATGTAAGCCGGCAGTTTGTGCCGGAGCTTTCGCTGCTCGGCCAGAACGGATTGTTTGAATGTGGCTTTCTCCCGTTCCCAATGATATTGAAACGCCCGCTCTTTTTCCTCGAGCGCAGCCCGAAGTTCCTTTTCGAGGGACTGTATTCGGGCTGTCAGGTCCTCTTGAATCAGGGCCAACAATACCTTCTTTCACAGTGGGTCAGACTGGCGGCCCCGCGGCCGATTGCCACTCGGCTTCGCCTGCTGCAGGTTATCGGCCAGTCCCCCATTGACTGATTCGCCAGGCGGCTAGCCGCGGCTGACTCTTGCAGTGCGTTCAATTGCGCGGGTTCTTGCGTGAGATTGGGTGAACCCGCGCAGACGCCGATCGTCAACCGTTCTCCCCCTCCTGAATTCAATCGATTGCATTTGGCGCGCCGCTTGCGCCATGGATGGAGCGAAAGGAGGTTGGCCCATGTTGAAAAGAATTTCCCTGATAGCCGCGTGCCTGGCTTTTCTATTCGTGGCGTCAGTAGCGCGTGCCGACAGTTGGGACAAAAAGACAACGGTGACCTTCACCCAGGCGGTGGAACTTCCCGGTAATGTCGTCCTGCCCGCCGGCACCTATGTATTCAAACTGGCCGATGTGACAGCCAACCGTGATGTCGTTGAGGTGTACAACGTCCGCCAGAACCACCTCTTCGCTACCATTCTCGCCATTCCGGAAGTGCGGACGACTTCGTTCGAGAAACCCTGGCTGGGATTCGAGGAACGGAGCGCCGGAATGCCTGCGGCTCTGCACGAATGGTATTTCCCGGGAGATTTTACGGGAATTGAGTTTGTCTATCGTTAGTCACTCCCCAGTGGTAGGAGCAACTGGCCCGGCACGCGTCGAACGTGCCGGGTTTTTTTACCGGGGAGTGCATGCAGCAACGAGGAGAGAAGCGTGAAAAGAGGAATCAGGTTTTCATTCATCGCGGCAGTCGTCACTGGAACTCTGTTCGCTGAGGGCGCCGCCGCCCAACAGCAGGTTCCGGCGGAGCCCCGGATGGGCGGCACGTCTCAAATGCCGGATATGATGATGGCGCAGAGGGACACGGCCCGGCTCATGGATCAGCTTGTGGCGAGCTTTGCGGCGATTCAGGCGGAGACCGACCCCGAGGCCCTCAAACAGGAACTCGCCGAGCATGGCAGACTGCTCAAAGAACTGCAGACGAAGATACAGACGGAGGCACACCGGATGGAGATGATGCGCCGGGCAATGGCGGCAGGCGTCAGTAAATAGCGCCGCCCATCTCTTCGGCCGCGGAAATTCCGCGCGTCATGACGGCAATCGCGATCTGCACGGCCACCACCAGGGCCACGCAACCGGTCCAGCCGTACGTTGTCCACAGCCACCCCGGCGCGGTGCCGCCGAAGCTGCCGCCGGCATAATAGAAGGTCACGTAGAGCCCCAGAGCGAGAGCGCGATTCCGTTGCGCGGCGGTCCCTACGAAACTGGTCGCGGACGACTGCGCAACGAAGACTCCGGAACTGCACAGGGCCAGGCCCACAACGACCACCCACAATAGTGGAACGAGGGTCAATAACGCTCCGGCCGCGGATAAGCTCGAAGCCAGAATGAGCATCCGCGGGTGACCGATTTTTCCGATGCGGCGCCCTGCAAGAGGCGTGACAATTGCACCCGCAAGATACACAACGAATACGGATCCGAGGATCCCCGGACCCAGCAGAAACGGCGGCCCGGCGAGATGAAAGGTCACATACGTGAATAGCGCGACCTGTGTGAACAGGACGCAGAAACCGATCGCATAGGCCCAGGCCAGCCGTCGATTGCGCAGATGTCCGGCAATCGCATCGAACGCCTTGACCGTTTCCGTCGGGCGTGCGAACCCCGATTCAACCGGCAGCCGCAGCGCAAGATATCCGGCAATGCCGAGGCTGACTGAACCGAGCAGGACGAAGGCATAGCGCCATCCCGAATGTTCGGCGACGAACCCGGCCAGCACGCGGCCGGCGAATCCGGCGACGATCGTACCGCTGACATACGCGGCGATCGCCGAGGCGGAGCGATGGGTTGGCCATTCATCGTGAACGTAAGCCGTTGTGACCGAAAAGACGCCAGGCGTGGCCACCCCCTGGATAAATCGCCAGAAAAGAAGCATGCCGAGACTGGCCGAGGTTGCGATCATCAGCGTGGACGCGCCGAGCAGCAGCGCGGAAAGCACAATGATCCGTTTGCGGCCGGCGCGATCCGCGATCCGGCCCGTGACAGGCGCCGCCAGCGCCACCCCGATCGTGGTTGCCGCGATCATCAGGCTGATCACAGCGTTACTGACATGGAACACGCCGGCGAGCATGGGCAGGATGGGCTGCGGCGCGTAGAGAGGCAGAAACGCACAGGAGCCGGCCAGGACTACCGGGACAACCGATGGGGCTTTCTTCAAAGGTGATAAAGCATCAGGTAGACGACCACGCCCGTGACGCTGACGTAGAGCCAGATGGGAAGCGTCCAGTGCGCGATCGCCACGTGACGCTCGAATCTTGCCTTCAGTCCTCGATTGAGCGTGATGATCGCCAGCACCGGAACGGTCGCGGCAAGCGCCGTGTGTGTTACCAGGATCGAAAGGTAAACCTGGCGCACCAAACCGGGATGCTTGAAGCTCACAACGCCCGCCTGAGCATGGTACACCAGATAACTGATCAGAAACACCACTGAAACGCCGAATGCCGTCTGCATCACTCGCCGATGCGCGCGGATGCGGCGGTTTTTGATCAGGAAAAATCCCCAGGTCAGCAGGACCGCGGCGGTCCCGTTCAGGATGGCGTTCAGCGTCGGCAGATAGTGAACGTAATTCACGGCGGTACTTATCCGTTGTTTTCGGCGGCGAGCCGATCCGCGTCCTTCGCGATATGCGACACCACGGAGCTCTCACCGAGGCTGTAGTAGCCCCGGATCTGACCTTTTTTGTCGACCAGAACGAAGCGCGTGCTGTGATCCATTCCGGCGCCCAGACTACCCAGTTTGAAGGCGTCGTGATCGAGCATGTCGAGCGTAGCGGGGTTGCCCGTCAGAAACGTCCAGCGCGCATCGCTGGCGTCGAATTTTTTTCCGTATTCGGCGAGCGCCTGCGGGGTATCGCGCGCCGGGTCGACCGAAAATGAGACCAGCTTCACGCCCGCGGCCGTCGCCTTCTGGATCGCGTGCATGCGCGAACTCATCCGCGGGCATGGGCCTTCACAATTGGTGTAAATAAAATCCGCGATCCAGACGTGGCCGTCGAGAGCTGACCGGTCGAATGTCTTACCCTGCTGGTCGAGCAATTGGAACCGGGGGATCTCCCCGAGCACCGGAAGCGGTTTGCGGCTGCATCCCCCCAGGGCCAGAACGGAAAGGAGAGCCAGAGCCGATGAGTAGCGAGTCATTACAGTGAGGGTCGATCGAAAACCATTAAGCCGTAGATTGCCGGCAGATAAATAATCGATGCGAGCAGCACGCGCCGCGCGCGCACGTTCGTAAGATCGAAAGCCACGCGGACGCCCGTGTAGAGGAACCATCCGCCGAGAATCAGAGCCCCAACCAGATAAATTTTTCCGGACATCCCGAGCAACACGGGAAACAGACTGACCGGAATCAGCGTGGAGGCATACAGGATGATCTGGCGCCCGGTCGACATGCCGTCCGGCTCCACCACCGGCAGCATGCGGATTCCGGCGCGCGCGTAGTCTTCGCGATACATCCACGCGATGGCGAGAAAGTGCGGGAACTGCCAGAGGAACAGAATCGCGAACAGAGTCCACGCCTCCGCCGTCAGCGAACCGGACGACGCCGCATAGCCCATCAGGGGCGGCATGGCTCCGGGCAGAGCGCCGATCACCGTGGATAAATGCGAGCGCTGCTTGAGCGGCGTATAGATGAACAAATAGCTGCCAAGCGTGAAAGCGCCCAACAAAGCGGCAAGAACGTTAACGAAGCGCGCCAGTTCGGCGAATCCGAGGACGGCGAGAGCAATGCCGAACCAGAGCGCCCGCTGGGCGGTCATTTTCCCTGAAGGAAGCGGCCGCGCGGAGGTGCGGCGCATCAACTGGTCCGCGTCCCGTTCATACCATTGATTCAGGGCAGCCGTGCCCGACGCGATCAGGCCCGTGCCAATCAGCGTGTTAATAAGCAGCGCCCAGTCAGCGGCACCGGTCGACGGATTGAAGAAAGAGCGTTTCAGGCCGAAGAAATAGCCGACACCCGTGCTCATCAGGATGAGCCACGTGATGCGCGGTTTTGTAAGAGCAATATATTCGCGCATCAGGAGATGGCGGTGATCCCGGTGGACGCGAACTCCCGCGCCGGCGCCATTACGTTCCTGCGGACCAGGATAGCGAGCGCGACGCTGGAGGCCATGGTGAGAGCTCCGACCGCGACATGGAATACCGTAAATGTCACCATCAGAGGCATTGGCTGAACGGCATCGGCATACGCAATCCGGCTCATGTATGCCGCAATTCCGAGGAAAACCTGGCAGAAAGTGATGCCGAGCAGCGTCGTCGAAGCGAGACGCAGCTCACGATTCCCGGCGTAATGGAGCAGAATCCGCAACGAAACCCAAAGTATCACGCCGCTCACGATTGGCGATCCGGCGATGTGGTAAATCGTGCCGATCGCCTTGTGGCGCGCGGCCGCGCCGAGGGCAAGCTGCCCGAGAACGCAGATCGGCGCAGCCAGCGAAAGGTTACGGATCGGGAACCTCGGGTCTTCCTCCTCGACCCTCGGGCCGCGCAGCCACCAGTCGGATGTGAACAAAGCCACGGCTACCGTAGTCGAGAAAAACAACTGCGCGAGACAAGCGTGCGCGGTCGAAATCCACCAGGGCAAAAGGAGCAGGACCGTAAGGCCGCCCAGCACACCCTGGAGAACGACCGCGATCAGCGCAATCACGCCGAGCCAGCGCAGCCATTTCCTGCGCTCTGAACGGAAAAGCCAGACCATGGACACAATCGTGAGCAATCCGACCGTCGTCGCGACCATACGATGGCCGTGTTCATAAAGAATGCCGCCTTCCATCGGGGGCATCAATTTGCCGTAAGAAAGGGGCCAGTCGGGAACCGAAAGCCCCGCGTCGCGGCTCGTCACCAGACCCCCGGCAACCACCAGCAGCAGAGTGCAGAAGGCCAGCAGTATCGACCAGCGATGCAGCCCCGGATGGTAATCGCTTTCAGCTGCCATAAGTAAAATCCAGCGTGGCGTTGCCGCTCGGCGCCAGAGTCAGCTTCGCTTCCTTGCGGCCGTATTTCTCGTGCACCGCCTCGACAGTGTAAGTTCCGGGAGGCACTCCTTTGAGTGTGAACGATCCGTCGTCGCCTGTCACCGCGAAGAATGGATGGGGCGATACAGCCACGTAGCTGCGCATCCAGGGATGCACGCTGCATGTCATCGGGAACAGAACTTCGGCGGAATCGAATTCCTTGATTTTGTGCTCGGCGCGCGGCGGCTCGGATTCGTTCCACGGCGGGTTGATCCGACTCTCGGCGTGCACGTTATGATTTACCGGATCGCTGTTGAGAATCTCGAGCTTCTGGCCCTGCATAATGCCGAGAACATGCGGCGCGTAGACGCAGCCGATCTGATCGAGTTGCGCCGGTTCGGTGGGCGGTGTCCAGCGGACGTGCGGCAGGCCATCACTGATCCATACGAAGACGTTGCGCAGCGTGCCGTTCGAGTTCACCACCACGGTTTCCGCCTTTTGCGGCGTGTGGTGCTGGCGTTCGCATTGCGGATTGGAGGACATATCGATCACGGGCATTACGGGACGTTCGCCTGAAAAGAGCACGCGGCCTGAAATCGAACCCGTCGTGGCCGGGTCCACTTGCGCGGCCGGGAGGCTGCTCTCAGCCTCGATTCTCGGCTGTGCGGGATGGCTGCACGCCGTCAGCCACAGGAAAGACAAAATGAGCAGTGGCGCGGCAAGCGGGCGTTTCAAGCTCCATTTTACACATGCGGCAATGTTAACTATCGTGGATCTGGTGCGCGCGCTTTCTCCTTGTTACCCTGGAACATCGGTGATTGGCCCCCAAACATGGCCGCAGCTTCTTACCAGGAGTGTCGGCGTGCAACTACGGCGGTCACCGGATGGGAAAGTCAAGTAATGGGAAGCGAAATGAGAGCCATCGTACGGCGCGAAGTCGATTGCGCCGTCGACCTGACCTGGAGAACGGTCGAGGGCGAGAAGCGTTTCGAGTCCTGCCGCGCGGTAAACGTATCCGAAACTGGCGTTGCGGTCGAGTGTCCCGAAGCGATTCCTCTGCTTGCGCACGTTATCGTGCGGGCACCCGCTTTTCAGATCGCCGCGCTGGCCCAGCTCAAGCACTGCTCCTGGAAACGGACCAGTTTTCTCCTCGGGCTCCAATTCGTAGCCAAGACGTCGACCGTCGACAACGACCCGATGGCGCCGGATCATTACGAGATCCTTCGCCTCAGCCCGATGTCGGATAACGACACCATCGAGCGCGTATATCGCACGCTGATGAAGCGCTTCCATCCCGACAACGAGAAAACGGGCGATGCCGAAATCTTTCTGCGTATTGCGGAAGCGCATCGTATTCTCAGCGACCCGCGCCAGCGCGAGAAGTACGACGTCGAACGCGATAACTCCAAGTCCGTGATTCGATTCGATCTGCGATCCCGCGAGTTTTTTGCCGGATTGCGGGGTGAGCAGAATCGCCGTCTCGCGGCTTTATGCCTGCTTTACCGCAAACGCGCGGCGGATCACGAATACCCCGGGCTCTCCCTGCTGGATCTCGAAAATACGAGCGGATTCACCCGCGAGGAACTGGGTTTTGCCCTGTGGTATCTCTGCGAAAAGGGCATGGCCTCGGTCGATGACCGAACCCACTACGGGATTACTGCCGCCGGCGTCGATTACGTCGAAAACCACCTCACCGACGACCATGCGGCGCTGAAAGTCATTGCCGCGGTTCAGATTCCCGCACGCGCCGAAAACTCCAGTTCGCCCATCAGGCTCTGATTTGAGCAGCCCGAACAGCGCCAGAATATGATTGGCCGCAAATGAACACAGATAGACGCAGATAAAGAACCCGGTCACCAACTGATCCGTACATTAAACCAGGGTTGAAGCTCTGAAGCTGGTTCATGTATTGGCAATGCTGGCGTGCGGCGCAGTCGCTTGTGGAGTCTTTTTGTTCGCGGCAGGAGCGGCTGCCGGTGAAGCGGCGCTGCACCCCGCCAGGATTTCCGTGTCACACGCTTGCCCTTCCCTCACCGAGGCGCAATGTACTTCCGTCGAAGTCGTGGCGGACGACGGAATCCGGCTGAAAGCCTAGTATTTCATTCCACCACACTCTAATGGAGGCGCGGTTATCGCGCTGCACGGAATCGGAGCGTCACGTGAGCAGGAAGTCGGTCTGGCGCGACTTTTTTCAGCTTCGGGATACTCCGTACTGACCCCCGATTTCAGAGGTCACGGCGAAAGCGGCGGTGTTGCATCCTACGGGGTCCTCGAAGCCGAGGACGTGCATCGCTGGGTCGACTGGCTCCTCCGGTCCGGACGAGTTACCCGCATCTATGGAATCGGCGAGTCCCTGGGCGCTTCGATTTTGCTCGATTCTCTGCCTCGCGAGCCGCGCTTCCGGGCCGTGGTCGCCGAAAGTCCTTTTTCGGATTTTCCCTCCGTGGCGATCGAACGGATACGACGTTTGCTGCCGACGGCCACCAAACGGCTGGCCCGGCCCATCGTTTTCTCCGGTTTGACCTGGGTACGTTGGCGTTACCGCATCGATCTGCGGCGGGCTTCGCCGGTCGAGGCAGTCCGCCGCACCCGGGTTCCGGTTTTGTTGATACACGGATCAGCCGATAACCTGACTTCGCCGGAAAATTCGTTGCGGATAGCGGCCGCAAATCCCGCGGTTCGGCTATGGTTGGTGCCGAAGGCCGGTCACACCGCGGCATGGGCGACGGCTCCGCGTGAATTCGAGTCGCGCGTCGCGTCGTGGTTCGATCGACATTGAGCCTGACGCTGAATTTACATATTCTTTACCTGGCACCCTCAATGAGTGGAAGTATAATGACTTGGACGAGCCCCAGACCGAATTTGGCGTTGATTTGATTGGACAAGCAGGTGCCTCGGTGTCCAGAGTTCGTAAATTATTGCAACGCCACCCTCGGCGTGTTACCTGAGGGCTCACAAATCAGTCAATTTTTAGTATCGCGAACGCGGTTTGAATGACGACCAATACTACACCTACCGATCTAAAGGATTTCCCGGAAGTCCACCGCCTTGATATGCCCGAGCATCCGGCGTCGAAACTGCCGCCCGAAAAGCCGAAAAAGCGTGGAATCATTTGGGTTATCTTCCTGGTCATTATCGCCGGGGTCACCGGCTACGCGGTCTGGAGAGCTGGACAGCCCGGCCTGGTTCAACAGCCCCAGAACGGCTTTGGACGAGGCGGCGGAAAGAAAGGGCGCGGCGGCGGCGGTCTCGGGCCGGTCCCCGTCGTGACCGCGAAGGTCAAACTTGCCGATGTCCCGGTCTACCTCAGCGGACTCGGCAATGTGGTCGCTTTCTATACGGTCTCGGTCAATTCGCGAGTCACCGGCCAGTTGATGAAGGTCTATTTCAATGAAGGAGATCTCGTTAAAGAAGGACAGACGCTGATCCAGATCGACCCGCGTCCTTATCAGGTCGCGCTGGAACAGGCCGAAGGTCAGTTGGCGCACGACCAGGCGCTGCTGGCGGACGCGAAGCTGGACCTCGATCGTTATAAGAAGCTGCTCGAAGAAGACGCGATACCCAGTCAGCAACTGGATACCCAGAAATACCTTGTCGATCAATACAGCGGCACCATCAAGCAGGATCAGGCCAACGTCGATAACGCGAAATTGAACCTGGTTTATTGCAATATCACCGCGCCGATTACGGGAGTGTTGGGCCTGCGCCTGGTGGACCCGGGCAATATCGTTCAGGCCAACAGCGCCCAGGGGATGATCATCATCACCCAGCTCCAGCCGATTCAGGTTCAGTTCACCATCCCCGAAGACAGCCTCCCGCAGGTGATGAAGAAACTTCGCGCCGGAATTCATCTTCCCGCCGAGGCGTGGAATCGCGATAATTCCGTCAAGCTGGCAACCGGGGCGTTCATGACCGTCGATAATCAGATCGACAACACCACCGGCCGGGCGAAGTTGAAGGCCGTGTTCGACAACAAAGACCTGACCTTGTTCCCGCAGCAGTTTGTGAATATCCAGTTGAAGGTGGATACGCTGAATCACGTTCTGGTCGTCCCCGGCGTTGCCGTGCAGAACGGACAGCAGGGCACGTTCGTGTACGTGGTCGATCCGGAGACATCGAAGGTTCACCTCAGGACCGTGCAGGTTGGACAAACGAACCAGGAGGTGTTTCAGATTACCTCCGGCGTAAAAGAAGGCGACGAGGTCGTCGTTGACGGCGCCGACCGGCTTGACGACGGAACCCAGGTGCGGGTGCGCGCGCCCGGCGAACTGGAGCAGATCAACGCGCCGACCAATCGCAGCGGCCGTGGACGCGGACGCGGCGCCAAGGGCGGCAACGGCGACTTCAAGAAGGGCGATTTCAAGAAAGGTGACGGGGGCGCGCCAAAGCAGTGAGTCCGTCCCGGCTGTTTATTCTGAGGCCCGTCGCGACCTCGCTCATGATGTGCGGCGTGGTCCTCGTGGGTTTCGTTGCGTTCCGCCAGTTACCGGTTTCCGCGCTGCCCCAGGTCGATTATCCGACCATCCAGATTCAGACGTTCTACCCCGGAGCCGGCCCCGAAGTGATGACCTCGGCCGTCACGGCGCCGCTCGAAAAGCAGTTCGGTCAGGTGCCCGGACTGACGCAGATGACGTCGATCAGTTCTTTCGGCAGTTCGCTGATTACTCTGCAGTTTTCGCTCGATCTCAGCATCGACGTGGCCGAGCAGGAAGTTCAGGCGGCCATCAATGCCGCTGGAACATTCCTGCCGACCCTGCTCCCTACCCCACCGGTCTACAGTAAGACGAATCCGGCCGACGCGCCCATTCTGACCCTCGCGGTTACCTCGAAGACCATCCCTCTGCCAAAGATCGAAGAACTGGCGGAAACGCGCATGGCGCAGCGAATTTCGCAGCTCAAAGGCGTGGGTCTGGTCAGCATCAGCGGCGGACAGCGCCCCGCCGTCAGAGTGCAGGCCAATCCCGTCGCTCTTGCCTCTTATGGATTGAGTCTGGATACCTTGCGGACCGCCTTGGGTAGCGCCAACGTCAACCAGGCCAAAGGTAATTTCGACGGCCCCTCGCAAGCGTGGACGATCAACGATAACGATCAACTGCAGAGCGGGTCCGCCTACGCGCCCATAATCATCGCGTATCGCAACGGCGCGCCGGTACGCATCTCCGATGTCGCCAGAATCATCGATGGCGCGGAAGACACGCACAAGAAGGCCTGGGTCAATGAAACCCCGGCTATCGTAATCAACATTCAGCGGCAGCCGGGCACGAATATCATCAGCGTCGTCGACACCGTGCAGGCGCTGCTGCCCCAGATCCGCGCCTCGCTTCCCGAAGGCGTTAGCCTGGACGTGATCACCGACCGGACGACGACCATCCGGGCCTCGGTGTCGGATGTCGAATTTGAATTGATGCTGACGATCGCGCTGGTCGTCATGGTCATCTTTCTTTTCCTGCGCAGTCTCTCGGCCACGATCATTCCCGGCATCGCCGTACCTCTGTCGCTGATCGGCACCTTCGGCGTGATGTATCTGCTCGGGTACAGCCTCGACAACCTGTCCCTGATGGCCCTCACTATTTCGACCGGTTTCGTGGTCGACGATGCCATCGTCATGATCGAGAACATCGCCCGCTATCTCGAAATGGGATATGGGCCCATGGAGGCCGCGCTCAAAGGTTCGGCGGAAATCGGATTCACGATCGTGTCGCTCACCGTTTCGCTGATTGCGGTGCTCATTCCGCTGCTCTTTATGGCGGATATCGTGGGCCGGTTGTTCCGCGAGTTCGCCGTAACGCTCGCCGTAACCATTGTTTTCTCGGCGTTCGTCTCGCTGACCCTGACGCCGATGATGGCGGCGCGAATCCTCAAACACAAGCCGGAGCACGAGCAGGGTCGCTTCTATCGCTGGTCGGAGTGGGTGTTTGTCAAGACCATCGAGCAATACGGGAAAATGGTGCGCGTCGTTCTTCGCCATCAACCGGCCACCCTGCTCGTGGCGGTCGGCACGCTGGCGCTGACCATCTACATGTACATCATCGTGCCGAAGGGCTTCTTCCCGGTGCAGGATACCGGCGTTATCCTCGGCATCTCCCAGGCACCCGAAACGATCTCGTTTCTCGCCATGGGGAACAAACAGCAGGAACTGGCGAAAGTGATCCTGCAGGATCCGGCGGTCGAGAACCTGACTTCCTTCATCGGCGTCGACGGCCAGAATACGACCATGAACAGCGGTCGCATCCAGATCACGCTCAAACCTCTCGAGGAACGCAAGGTTTCGGCGATCGAGGTGATCCGGCGGCTGCAGCAGAACCTGAGCCAGGTTGCGGGAATCACGCTTTACATGCAACCGGTGCAGGACCTGACGGTGGAAGACCGCATCAGCCGCACGCAGTATCAATACTCCCTCGACGCACCGGACAAAGCCTTGCTCGATCTCTGGGTGCCAAGGCTGGTGGACAAGCTGAAGCAGATCCCGGAACTGCGCGACGTCGCCAGCGATCAGCAGAACAACGGACTGGGGCTCGAAGTGGTAATCGACCGCGACACCGCGGGACGCCTCGGCATCACCCCGCAGAACGTGGACGACGTGCTCTACGACGCTTATGGCCAGCGGCAGGTATCGACGATCTACACGCAGTCGAATCAATACCACGTGGTGCTGGAAGCCGGCCAGCAGTGGCAGCAGAACTCAGATTCGCTGAAGAGCATGTACGTTCAGGTCGGGTCCGCGTCGGCGAACCTGGCCTCCACCGTTGCGTTGGCCGGAACCAATACCGCGCTAACCGGCGCCGCCCCCATCGCCCAGGCTCCGCTCGGCGCTTTTACCACCTTCCGCAGCGTTCCAACTCCGATCACCATCAATCACCAGGCCCAGTTCCCGGTCGTAACGCTCTCGTTCAATCTTGCGCCGGGGGCATCTCTGGGAGCTGCGGTTGCGAAGATTCGGCAGGTTACGTCCAGCCTGGGAATGCCCGCCAGCATCGAACCAACTTTCCAGGGAACTGCCCGCGCATTCGAGAACTCGCTGGCAAACGAGTCACTCCTCATTCTCGCGGCGATCGTCACCGTTTATATCGTGCTGGGTGTGCTGTATGAAAGCTATATACATCCGGTCACGATTCTCTCGACCTTGCCCTCGGCGGGCGTGGGCGCGATTCTGGCTCTGCTGGTCTTCCATGAGGATTTCGACATCATTGCCTTGATCGGCATCATTCTTCTGATCGGTATCGTCAAGAAGAACGCCATCATGATGATCGACTTCGCGCTCGAGGCTGAGCGCAAGGAAGGCAAGCCGCCCGAAGAGGCGATCTATCAGGCGTGTCTGCTGCGCTTCCGGCCCATTATGATGACCACCATGGCGGCGCTGCTGGGCGCGGTACCCCTGGCGTTCGGGAGCGGTACCGGATCCGAACTGCGTAAACCACTCGGCATCACGATTATCGGCGGATTGCTGGTGAGCCAGGTGCTGACGTTGTTTACGACGCCGGTCGTTTATTTGTGGTTCGGCCGAATCGCGGCATGGATAGCTCATTTCCGGGGCTCCCGTCCAGCTGAAGAAGATCTGGCGCTTCCGGAGATGACATGAGGCCGGGTCGTACTGACTTCGCCTTGAGCACCGGTTCCCGCGCAAATATAGCGGTGCGCGGATGAGTATCTCGACTCCTTTCATCGAGCGGCCGGTCGCCACTACTCTGCTGACGATCGCCCTGACGCTCGCCGGCGGAATCGCCTACTTTCAGCTGCCGGTAGCTGCGCTTCCGCAGGTCGATTTTCCTACCATCAACGTCCAGGCCAGCCTTCCCGGCGCGAGCCCGGAAGTCATGGCCGTCTCGGTCGCCACACCGCTCGAAAAGCAGTTCACGCGCATCGCCGGCGTCACCGAGATGACGTCGAGAAGCTCGGTCGGATCCGCGCAGATCACCCTTCAGTTCGATCTGAGCCGCGAAATCAATGCGGCCGGTCGCGACGTTCAGGCTGCCATTAACGCCGCCGCCGGGTACCTGCCGTCGAACCTGCCCAGCAACCCGACTTATCGCAAGCAGAACCCGGCGGACCAGCCGATCCTCATTCTGGCTCTGACTTCGAAGATCGTGCCGAGACCCCAGTTGTACGATGTGGCGTCTTCCGTGTTCGCCCAGAAGTTGTCGCAAATCAATGGCGTCGGCCAGGTTCAGGTCAGCGGCAGTTCCCTGCCCGCGGTCCGCGTGGAGGTCAATCCGCAACCGGTCTCGCAATACAACGTGGGGCTGGATCAGATCGGCACCTTCCTGCAAAACGCCAATGCCAACAAGCCGAAAGGCTCGATGGATAACGACAAGACGACGACGCCGATCCTCGTAAGCGACCAGTTGCTGAAGGCGAAGGATTACCGGAATCTTATTGTGGTCTACCGGAATGGCGCCCCCGTGCGCCTGTCGGATCTCGGCCGGGTTGTGGACTCCGTGGAGGACATCCGGAATCTTGGAGAAGCGGACGGAGTGCCTGCCGTCCTGATCCAGATCCGGCGCCAGCCCAACGCCAACGTCGTCGATACGGTTGCCAGAATCAAGGCCATCCTGCCACAGTTTCGGGCGCAGTTACCGACGAGCGTCGACTTCCGGGTTGAGAACGATCGCACCACGACCATCCGCAGCTCCGTTATCGACGCTCAATGGAACATGGTGATCTCGATCTGCCTCGTCATCGTGGTGGTATTCGTTTTCCTGCGCAATGGATGGGCTACGTTCATACCGAGCGTATCCGTGCCTGTGTCGCTCGTGGCCACGTTTGGCGGAATGTATCTCGCCGGTTATACGCTCGACAACCTCTCGCTGATGGGTCTGACCATCGCCACCGGATTCGTGGTGGACGACGCGATCGTGGTGATCGAAAATATCACCAGGCACATCGAAGGAGGAATGCCGGCGATGCGCGCCGCATTCAAGGGAGCCGAGGAAATCGGGTTCACCGTCGTCTCGATGAGTCTCTCGCTCGTGGCCGTATTCATTCCCATCCTGATGATGCCGGGAATCATCGGCCGGCTGTTCCGCGAATTTGCCATTGTTCTTTCGCTCGCCATCGCCGTATCCCTCGCGGTTTCGCTCACGACGACACCCATGATGTGTTCGCGGCTGCTGAAGACGAAACACAAGCACGGCGCGTTTTACAACTGGACGGAAAAGGGCTTCCAGTGGGTCATCTCCACTTACGCTTCGGCGTTGCAGGCGGTCCTGAGACATCCGCTCCCCGTGGTGGTGGTCATTTTCCTGTCGATGGGCATCAGTGGCTACCTCTACGTGAAAATCCCCAAGGGATTTTTCCCCCAGCAGGATACCGGACGCCTGTTCGGCCAGGTACAGGGCCAGCAGCATATTTCTTATCAAGCCCTCGTCGAGAAAGCCAAATGGTTTGAAGCCCAGGTGCAATCCGATCCCGACGTGGAAACCGTCGGCATCACGGCCGGAGGCAACGGTGGCGGATTCGGCGGCGCGGCCGCGCAGATGTTCGTCCAACTCAAGGAAAACCGTAACGTGACGTCGGATCAGGTCATTGCCCGAATTCGACGCAAAACGGCCGGCATGCCGGGCGCGAACCTGTTTCTGACCACCCAGCAGGATCTTCGCATCGGCGGCAGACAGAGCAACTCGCAGTATCAATACACCATCCAGTCGCAGGATCTCGACCTGCTCGCACTCTGGGGACCCCGGCTCTTCGACAAGATGTCCGGGTTGCATGAACTGGTGGACGTAAGTTCCGATCAGCAGAACTCGGGTCTTTCTTCCAACGTGGTCGTCGACCGGGATACGGCGTCGCGGCTCGGCCTCACGGCGCAAGCGGTCGACAGCGCCCTGTACGACGCGTTCGGCCAGCGCCAGGTCTCGACCATGTACAAGGACATCAACCAGTACCACGTTGTGCTGGCGCTGGAGCAGCAGTGGTGGGAAAACCCGGATTTTCTGAAACAGATCTACGTTCAGACGCCGAGGGGATTGTCGGTTCCATTGTCGGCGTTCACCCATTTCAACCAGGGCATTACACCGCTGCAGTTGACGCACCAGGGCCAATTCCCCTCCACCACGATTTCGTTCAACCTTCCAGAGGGAGTGGCGCTCAGCGACGCGGTCCAGGCCATCAACAAAACGGAACTCGAAATCGGCATGCCCACGAGCATCACGGGCAGTTTTTCGGGCACTGCGCAAGCGTTCCAGGATTCTCTGAACAGCCAGCCGGTTCTCATTCTGACGGCGCTGCTGGCAGTCTACATCGTGCTCGGAATTTTGTATGAGAGCCTGATTCACCCGCTGACCATCATCTCCACGCTGCCTTCGGCAGGCCTCGGCGCTCTGATCGCTCTGGTTCTGTTCCGGACGGAACTGTCCATCATCGCCATGATCGGCATCATTCTGCTGATCGGCATCGTCAAGAAGAATGCAATCATGATGATCGATTTCGCGCTGGCCGCGGAACGCACCGGAATGAACTCGCGTGATGCGATCTATCAGGCTTGCCTGCTGCGTTTCCGTCCCATCATGATGACGACCGCGTGCGCGCTGCTCGGCGGCATGCCCATGGCTTTCGGCTGGGGCAGCGGTTCCGAATTGCGCCAGCCGCTGGGCATCGCCATCGTCGGCGGCCTGATCGTCAGCCAGATGCTCACCCTCTTTACCACACCCGTGATCTATCTATATCTCGACCGTTTCAGCAAGCGGTTCAGCCGCGAGCAGCCATTCAGTAATCGCCCTGGATTGTTGATCCCCGGCGGAGCCGCGGAGAGTGCCGATTGAAGCAGATTTTATTCCCGACAACCGCAATCGTTTGCCTGTTTTGTTCCGCCTGTGCGATCGGGCCGAAATACCAGGTCCCGCAGGCCGCTGCGCAGACGCCCACCGCCTACAAGGAATTCGCCGGCAACGACGAATGGAAGATGGCGACCCCGAGCGACGCATTGATCAAAGGAAAATGGTGGGAACTCTTCGGCGACCCTCAGCTCAACAGGCTCGAGGAACTGGTCGACATCAACAACCAGAACATCAAACAGGCCGAAGCTCTGTTCCGCCAGGCGCGCACCGTGATCCTCGCCGATCACGCGAACTATTACCCGACGATCGGGTCCACGCCATCCATTACGCAGGGCGATACCGGAAAAACCTCGGGCCACGGCCTGGGCGGTACATCGTCAACCTTTTCTCTGCCCTTCAGCGCCAGTTGGGAACCCGATCTCTGGGGCCGCGTTCGCCTTTCGGTGCAGAACGCCGTGGACAACGCGCAGGTCAGCGCCGCGGACCTCGAGAATGCGCGTTTGAGCGCGCAGGCTCTGCTCGCCACCGACTACTTCCTCATCGCCGGTTCGGACATGCAGGAAGAAGTCCTTGCGGAAACGATCAAGGCTTACCAGAGGAACCTCCAGCTTACGGAAAATCGCTTCAGGGGAGGAGTCGCCTCCCAGAGCGACGTAGTGCTGGCGCAGACCTCCCTGCTTGGCGCGCAGGCGCAGGCCACAGATCTCCGCATCGCGCGCGCACAGGACGAGCATGCAATTGCGATGCTGACGGGTCAACCGCCTTCGGGCGTCGAAATTCCGGTCATCAAAACCGTCACACCGCCGCCGCCCATTCCGACCGTTGTTCCGTCGGTGCTATTGGAACGGCGTCCGGATATCGCTGCCAACGAACGGCTGGTGGCTGCAGCGAACGCAAACATAGGGATCGCGCAGACCGCCTATTACCCGACGTTGACGTTATCCGCCAGCGCCGGCTTCCTGAGTCCGAATATTCAGAACCTCTTCAACTGGGCGGCGCGGACATGGTCTGCCGGACCTTCGGTTTCCGAAACGCTCTTCGATTTCGGACGCCGCAGCGCGCAGGTCCAAAACACGCAGGCCGCCTATGATGCCTCGGTCGCCGCCTATCGTCAGACCGTTCTGGCAGCCTTTCAGGAGGTAGAAGACGATCTCGCCGCCCTTCGTTATCTCGCCGAAGAAGCCCAGCAACAGGCCTCGGCGGTCGCGGCGGCGCAGAAGTCACTCGATCTCGAACTGGACCGTTACAAAGCGGGTACCGATTCCTATCTCAGCGTCATCACCACACAGACCATTCTGCTGGGCGACCAGCAGACCGCCGTGGGCATTCTGCAGCGCCGCATGACCTCCGCGATCGACCTTGTGAAGGCGATGGGCGGCGGTTGGGACGCCTCCACGCTGCCGAGCGGCGATTCCATGCGCTCGGTCGCGTTCGCCGATCCTAAGACCATCCAGAAGGTCGCGCAGCCCCGGGGCGAATAGCCCCCTTCCATCCGCTGTCGAACTGGAGTATGATCTCACCCGAGTGAGGTTACCTATGTTCGATAGCCTTGATGAACAACTAAGAAAAGTAGAGAACCAGGAATCGACGACCCGGGAACGGGTGCTGCGATACCTTGCGATCGCGGCGGTTTCGGTGCTGATTTTTGGCGGCATCATAATCGCCGTGCAGCGATTTCAGTAATCAATCGTACGTTGCCGGAATGCCCGGTTGAGATTGTGGCGGATTCACGCTAAAAGTAGTGCGTGGCAGATCCACGAGGCCGGGCGACGGCTCGATCGTTGATATCGGTTGCGGCGTTGATAACGGCTGCGGCGCTCGCGCCGTTGGCCCAGACCCTTGCGCCCCGCGGGAATCTCTCGTCGGTTCGGGTCTTGTTTGGACTCACCGACGCTGAGCCCTCCACCTGGGACGGAAGCGTTTCGCTCGACTCGGGAACCGTAACTGCGATTCAGGGCTGGCGCTTTGGCCCGGAGGATTCCACCGACTATGGCAAATCCTGGAAGGCCGCCACGCGTGCGGCAGGCAATGGTCCGGGCATGGTGCTCGAAAACGGCGTCCTGATCACGGCCGACGCCTCTCCCGATGCCCGCTGGAGTCTGCACACGCCGAAAGGCGATTTCAGTTTCACCCTTCGCGATCTGCGCTGGGGCGATCAAAAAACATTTCTGGATGGCGCCGTGTCGGTGGACCGGGTTCCTCCCACCGCGCAGCTGACGACCTCCGACGACGACGAGGATTTTCCCGCCGTGGCACGGCGGGGGGACGAAATTCGCCTGGCCTTCGTGCGCTTCGCCCACAGCGGTCGCGCTCTCGAAACCGCGGTGCAACTGCCCAAGCCGCCGGCGGATCTCGCCTTCCTCGCGCGGCCGGCCGGCGGCGATCAGGTCCTCGTTATGTCGTACTTCACGAAGACCGGGGCCTGGTCCGCGCCCGTGGCCGTCTCGCCCAAAGGCGAAGACGTTGCGCGCACCGCAGTCGCAATCGACGGGCAGAATCGGACCTGGGTCGTCTGGTCGGCGCAGCGCAACGGCAACTTCGACCTCTTTGCCCGAATCGGAAGCAACGGGCAATGGTCCCCGGAGATTCGCATCACTTCGGATGCGGGTCCCGACTTGAACCCGGTCGCGGCCACGGATTCCAACGGCCGCGTCTGGATCGCATGGCAGGGATATCGCAATAACAACCTGGAAGTGCTGGCCGCGGCCCAGAACGGAGATCGATTCGGCGCGGAGAAGTTGATTTCCTTCTCTCCCGCAAGCGACTGGGATCCCGCGATTGCCGCTTCTTCCAGCGGCGAGGTTGCTGTAGCGTGGGATACCTGGGACAAAGGCGATTACGACGTGTATCTTCGCCGCCTCCGATCGGGTCCGGGCATCGCGGGCGACATCATTGAACAGGAACCGGTTGCGGTCGCGGCCACCGAGGATTTCGAGGCGCGCGCCAGCATCGCATACGACACGCGCAATCGCCTGTGGGTCGCGTACGAGGTATCGAGTCCGCGCTGGGGCAAGAATTTCGGCGCTTACGAAACGACCGGTGCCCCGCTCTATGAAGATCGCAATATTCGCGTGAAATGCTTCGACGGCGATTCCGTTTTCGCCACGTCCAGCGATCTTACCAACGTGCTGCCCGGACCTCCCGCCGCCTTGCGCCAGGGCCGCGCCGGCAAATCGAGCCGCGTCCCGCTTGCGCCCAATCCGAATATGGCGCGCAACCGCCGCCCAAACCAGGGCCTCGGCCCCAGAAACGCCGCGCTGAACAGTTCGCCGCAATTGGCGGTGGATGCCGCCGGGGGCGTCTACCTCGCCTTCCGCTCACTCGACGGACCCTTTAACGCCCGTTCGCCCGTCGGCGCCGTCTGGTTCGAACATGTGGTGTATTTCGAGGGCCATAACTGGGTTGGCCCCGTTTTTCTTCCACGAACGGACGGATTGCTGCACGAGCGCCCCGCTCTTGTTGCGCTCGAACCTGGCCGTTTGCTGGCCATATCGCCAATGGACCATCGCCAGTCGATACCGCAGGGACTAGGGCCCAACGCCGCCGACCGCATCAACGGCGATCTCTATGCGGCCGACCTGCGCCTCGATGGCCTGCCGCCCCCTTCCCCAAAGCCCGAGCTCATGACGCTCCAGCGGGAGCCTCCTTCCGCGCCGGATCCGCATGCGGCCGAAGAGCGCAGCCAGGTCGCGCAGCTGCGCAACTATCGTATCGAAGCCGGGGGCGAATCGTTGCGTATCCTGCGCGGCGACATGCACCGGCACACCGAGTATTCCCCCGACGGCACGCGCGACGGCTCCATCGAGGATGCATATCGCTACATGATCGACGCCGCCGCGCTGGACTGGGCAGGCTGCTGCGATAACGAGAATGGTCTCGGCCACGAGTACTTCTGGTGGTCGCAGCAGAAGATCGCCGACGAGTACAAGCTGCGCGATCGATTCATTCCGATGTTTTCCTACGAGCATGCGGTCCGCTATCCGGAAGGCCACCGTAACGTCCTGCTGGCGAAGCGTGGCCTCCGTCCCGTGCCGCATCTGGCCGCGGTTGCCGTCGATGCGCCTTCATCGCCCGCCCCCGATACGCAGCTTTTGTACAAGTACCTGCATTTGTTCGGCGGTGTGTCGGTGCCCCATACTTCCGCCACCGACCTCGGCACCGACTGGCGCGATAACGACCCGGCCGTCGAACCGGTGGTCGAAATTTACGATGGCGAGCGGCAGAGTTATGAAGCGGAGGGTGCGCCGCGCGCCGCGAAGGAAAGCGCTTCGATCAATGGCTGGAGGGCCGCCGGATTGGTGTCCGCCGCCCTCGATAAAGGCTACCGCCTGGGATTCATCGCTTCCAGCGACCATTTCTCGACGCATATTTCGTTCGCGAACGTGCTGGTGAACGCGCCCACGCGCGAAGCCATCCTCGATGCTTTCCACAAGCGCCACGTCTATGCATCGACGGACAACATCGTGGCGGATGTGCGCTCGGGCGATCACATCATGGGCGACGAATTCACCGTGGCGGATAAACCGTCGATTTCGGTGAAACTGATCGGGACGGCACCATTCGCAAAGGTGGTGATCGTGAAGGATGGGCACGAAGCTTATGCGGTCGAGCCGGGCACGAGGGAAGTCACATTCACCTGGCGCGACGAAGCGGCGCAAGCCGGCAAGACTTCTTATTACTACGTGCGCGGAGAACAGTCGGACGGGCAGCTGGTGTGGGCGAGCCCGCTGTGGATCGGGATTCGGTAGGGACACCGGTCTCCTGATCCACCAGGAAAACGATGCGAGGGAGGTTTCCGTCCACTGACCAGAAACCCGCCACGGTTGCCAGCATCAACTCTCGCGCCGATCGCCTGGGCGTGAGACGGCGCTTTAACCCTGGTTGGAGGCCGTATCCGCCAAAGTCGGCGCCTGCATCTTCCCGATTACCGCGTCGGTAAACTCCCCCGTACCTGCCGTCCCGCCGACGTCGCGCGTCAAATGCGTGCCTTCTCGATAGACCGCCTCGATCGCCTTTTCCAGCCGGATGGCCGCGTCCCGCTCCCCGAGGTGCGCCAGCATCAATCGCGCCGACTGCATCAGCGCCGTCGGATTCGCCAGTCCCCTGCCCGCGATATCGGGCGCCGATCCGTGCACCGCTTCGAATACCGCGCAGCCATCGCCCAGATTCGCGCCTGGCACGATGCCGAGCCCGCCCACCAGCCCCGCGGCCAGGTCGGAAACGATGTCGCCATAGAGATTCGGCAGCACCAGAACGTCGAACGTCTCCGGCCGCATCACCAGTTGCATGCAGGCGTTATCGACGATCAGTTCACCGTATTCGATCTCCGGAAAGCCGGCCGCAACTTCGCGGCAGCAGCGCAAAAAAAGGCCATCGGTCAACTTCATGATGTTGGCCTTGTGAATCGCCACCACCTTCTGCCGGCCTTCCCGTGCTGCATATTCAAAGGCGGCTTTGGCAATCTTCTCCGAGGCCGTTCGCGTGATTACCTTCAGGCTCTCCATCACGCCGGAAGCCACTTCGTGCTCGATGCCGGCGTACAGGTCTTCGGTGTTCTCCCGGAAAATCACCAGATCGATCGGCAGATCCGAGAAGCGTGTTTTCAGACCCGGCAGCATACGCACCGGCCGGAAATTCACAAACAGGTTCAAGCGCTTGCGCAGGGCCACATTCACGCTTGGGTGACCGCTGGCGATCGGCGTGCCGACCGGCCCTTTCAATCCAATATGCGTTTTTGCCAGCGATTCGAAGACAGTCTCCGGAAGATAATGCCCGGTCGCTTTTTCCGCTGCCAGACCCGCGTCCACGCGTTCCCATTCCACCTCTACTCCTGTCGCTTCAACCGCTCGTGCGGTTGCATCCGCGACTTCCGGCCCGATTCCATCTCCCGGAATAAGAGTAATCCTGTGCGCCACGTAAAGTAGTATACGAAGCGGTCCATCACTAATGTCCTTCAGGCTGCGGACGGCGAAAGGCAAGCTCAAGATCGAACACAGTATTCTCGACAGTCTGCGCCCCGTGCTGGAGAGGCTTGTGGCCAGAGACGACATCCGCAGCATCATCCCCGGCGTGATTCGCCCCGTGCGTGACGCGAAGGGACCGGTGAAGATCCGCATCACCGTCCCCACGCAAAACGGCTGGAAAGCGATTGGACTGTGCGACGGCGCGCGTCAGGAGCTTTTCATCAGCACGGCCATGCCGGAAAAGGAACTGGCGTCGGCCATCAAAGAAGCAATTGCACAATAAACCATATGCGCAGTTTCGACGGCCTCACCGAACGCGAAGTGCTGGCACTGGCAATCTCTCTCGAGGAAGAAGATGAACGCGTGTATGCGGATTTCGCCGAAGGTCTGCGCGAGAATTTCGGCGCCACTGCGGCCATCTTCGACGGTATGCGCGAAGAAGAATCCGGCCACCGCCGCCGGCTGACCGATCTCTACCATACCAAGTTCGGGGATCACATTCCGCTGATCCGCCGTCAGGATGTGCGCGGTTTCGTCACGCGCAAACCGGTCTGGCTGACCCGACCGCTGGGCCTCGATGTCGTGCGCAAACAGGCCAGCGCCATGGAGGCCGAGACGCGCCATTTCTACGAAACGGCAGCCGCGCGCAGTCAGGATGTCCACATCCGCAAATTACTCGACGATCTGGCCGTCGAGGAGCGATCCCACGAAGAGCGCGCCGAAGAGTTGAAAGAGGAAAAGCTGCGTCCGTCCGCCAGGGAAACCGAGGATATGGCGAACCGCCGCCTGTTCGTGCTGCAGATCGTGCAACCGGGCCTGGCGGGATTAATGGACGGCTCGGTCTCAACACTTGCGCCCGTTTTCGCCGCCGCGTTCGCCACGCGCAACAGCTGGGACGCATTTGTCGTGGGACTTGCCGCCTCGCTCGGCGCCGGCATCAGCATGGGCTTCGCGGAAGCGCTGTCCGATGACGGCAGCCTCACGGGCCGCGGCCATCCATGGACGCGCGGATTGGTCTGCGGTCTGATGACCGCGCTCGGGGGGATTGGCCACACCTTGCCCTTTCTGATTCCGGGCTTTCGGTCGGCGATGACTGTAGCGGTTTTTGTGGTGCTGGTTGAACTGGCGGTGATTTCCTGGATCCGCCACCGTTACATGGAGACGCCGATCGTTTCGGCGGCCCTGCAAGTCGGTTTGGGCGGAATCCTGGTCTTCGCCACTGGCGTGCTGATCGGCAGCTCGTAGCGGCACGGAGATCTGCGATTTTGCCGAGAGCCGCTGCCTGGCGGCTCCCGGCCCTCGACTAAAGCCTGGCTTGATACGCTTCTACCAGCGAGGTTCGCGGCGCGGAGGTCTGCCGCCGCCACCGCTGGCGCGTCCACCGCCGCCACCGCCCGCGAACCGGTTTCCGCCGCCGCCGCCGAATCCACCCGCGCGAGGCTCCCGCGGACGAGCTTCGTTTACTGTCAGCGTCCTGCCGCCCAACTCGGCCCCGTTCAAGGCAGCCATAGCCTTATCCGCATCCGCGTTTACCGGCATCTCTACAAACGCGAAGCCCCGCGCCTGACCTGTCTCACGATCTTTCACGATCTGAACTCTGTCAACCTGACCGTATGCGGAAAAAGCCGCATCCAGTTCCTGTTCAGTCGTCTGGAACGAAATGTTCCCGACATAAATATTCTTCAAGGCATACTCCTTAGATTTCTGCCACATCGGCAGGGTTGGGTTCGATAGAGCTAATCTCGGCCGGAAATTCGAAGAAGGCGGGCAAGGTAGCGGTCGGCGGCTTCATACAGCCACGCCTTTATGGTACCTCGGTTTTCCCAGGCGCGTTTTGCCTATTGTTCGATTACGGACCTTTGGGCCAGTTCTCCGATGACCGGTAGAACGTACGCTTCGTCGTGGCTCGCTTTGACCATCATGAAAATGGAGACACCGAGGATCAGGGCATGCAGGACCAGGTCGAGCGGGAAATAGTGACCGGGGGTGGCGCGCATGATCGGCCCGATCACCCAGTCGACGATCAACCAGGCGGCGAAAAGATACAGTCCCTGAAAAGCGTGAAAACGGATCATCCGGTTATCCTTGAAGCGGCGCGCGGCCAGCACGATCACCGCGGCGATCCAGCCTATGGCGGGAACATAGCAGAGGATGGCGGCGGTCCTGGGCGAAAGCCCGGCCAGCGGATCGTTCCCCGGCAGCGGAGGCGCCGGCCGCGACTGCGCGCCCGCTGCGGACTGGTCTGTCGCCGACTGCGTTGCCGCCGACTGCCTTGCCCCGCAATTGGCGCAGAACGCGTCGGTATCGCTCGCCCGGTGGCCGCACTGGGTACAGAAGGGCATTTCTATTTAAAGAGTACGTTACGTGACTTTCATTTGTTCGCGCAAGCCGGTTGCATATTTCGGCGCAACGTGACAAGCTGCGGTCCATGAAACTGCTGCCCGCGCTGCTTTCCCTGGCGTTCCCGATTGCCTGCCTCAATGCCGCACCGGGCGATCTGACCGCCTGGTTCATCGATGTGGAGGGCGGCCAGTCGACCCTTTTCCTGACCCCCTCGGGGCAGAGCGTTCTCATCGATACCGGCTTCCCCGGTTTCAACGGTCGGGATGCAGATCGGATCGCGGCGGCGGCGAAGGAGGCGGGCGTCAAACAAATCGATTACCTGCTCATCACCCACTATCATGCCGATCACGTCGGCGGCGTACCCGCGCTCGCCGCCCGTTTACCCATCCGGAACTTCATCGACCACGGCGATACGGTCGAGCATACGCCGGCCGGTCAGAAATTTTACGACGATTATTTGAAGGAGGCCGCGAAAGGCAATCACATCGTCGTCCAACCCGGCGACAAACTGCCCATCGCGGGGCTCGATTGGACCATCGTTTCGGCTGCCGGGAAAGTCATCGGCAAACCGCTGCCGGGCGCGGGCAAGCCGAACCCGTTCTGCGCCTCCTTCAAACCCAAAGACGTGGATCCGACCGAGAACGCCCAATCGACCGGCAGCGTAATCGTCTACGGCAAATTCCGCGTGGCGGACCTGGGCGATCTCACGTGGAACAAGGAAGCGGATCTGATGTGTCCGAACAATAAAATCGGCCAGGTAGACGTCTACATCGTAAGCCACCACGGCATGGATATCAGCGGATCGCCAGCCCTCGTCCACGCTCTGCATCCGAAGGTCGCCATAATGGACAACGGAGAGAAGAAGGGCGGGACGATAGAGGCCTGGGACACTATCCATGCGTCCCCGGGCATTCTGGATATCTGGCAGCTGCACTTCTCGGCGGCGGGCGGGAAAGAACACAATACCGGCGAAAAAATGATCGCGAATATGACTTCGGATCCGGACGCGGGCAATGTTCTCAAGCTGACGGCGCATCCGGACGGGCATTTCGAAGTCGGCAATCCGCGCACAGGCTACACGAAGAAGTATTGACCCGGGGTCCCGATACATGGAAATGCGGAAGCTCGGTTCTCACGGATTTGCATCGTCGGCCGTCGCCCTCGGCTGCATGAGCATGTCCGATTTCGACGGCCGGACGGAAGATGCCGAACGGGAATCGATTGACACCATGCGGGAAGCCATCGATGCGGGCGTCACGCTGCTCGACACAGGCGATTTCTACGGCATGGGCCACAACGAAATGCTCATCGGCAAGGCTGTCGAGGGGCGTCGGGATCGCGTGCAACTGTCGGTGAAGTTCGGCGCTCTGCGGGACCATAAGGGCGCGTTCATCGGCTACGACGCGCGCCCGATAGCCGTGAAGAGCGCGCTGGCCTATACGCTGCAGAGGCTGCGCACGGACCATGTGGACTTCTATTTCCCGGCTCGCTTGGATCCGGCGGTTCCCATCGAGGAAACCGTCGGGGCGATCGCGGATCTGATCCGGGAAGGCAAGGTCCGTTATGCCGGCTTGTCCGAAGCCTCCGCCGCCACCATTCGCCGCGCTCACGCCGTGTACCCGATCAGCGCGGTCGAGACCGAATATTCACTGTGGTCGCGCAGTATCGAAGATGATGTGCTTCCGGCTGCACGCGAGTTGGGGATCGGCATTCTGGCCTATAGCGCGCTTTCACGCGGCCTGCTCACGGGTGCGATTACTCCGTCGAACCGCCCCGGACCCGCCGATTTTCGCGCTCACTTCCCCAGATTCCAGGGAGAGAATCTGGCGGCGAACCTGCGCCTGGTCGAGAAGTTGAAAGGGATCGCGGAGGCGAGAGGAGCGACCGTTCCCCAGGTTGCGATCGCCTGGGTGCTGGCACAGGGGAAGAATATTGTCCCGGTGGTGGGCACGAAACGGCGCTCTTACCTGCGCGAGAATCTCGCGGCGGCCGATCTGGTTTTGACCGCAAGCGACCTCGCGGCGATCGAAAGAGCCGTTCCCCGCGGCGCAGCGGCCGGCGAGCGCTATCCCGCCGCGGCGATGCACACCGTGAATCGCTGAACCAAACGTAATAAGATCTTCGAGTGAGGGCATACCATCGATGGCATTGACGCGGCGTGAATTCGGCGGGCTGGCGGCGGGCGCCATGGCCGCCTTGCCCGCTCAGGTCGCTGCCCAGAATGCGAACACTCCCGGACCCGTGCTCGACATCGCCGAATGGAGCTATTTCTGGTACGGGGTGGAGCACGCCCTGCTGGCCCGCGGCACGGTCTGCAACGGCATGCAGATGTACGTCGAGCACTGGATTCCCACCGAAGTGCGGCATCCTTATCCGATTGTGCTGATCCACGGCGGCTATGGGCAGGGTTCGGAATGGATCGGCACTCCGGACGGCCGCCGCGGCTGGGCCACATTACTGCTCGAACAGGGCTACAAAGTCTACGTGATCGACCGCCCGGGCCAGGGCCGCGGTCCCTACTATCCGTTCCTCCATGGTCTTTTCGATCAAGAGGCGCAGACGTTCGAGAAGGCGGCCGCCATGACCGGCAAATCGGCCCATTGGCCGGGCAGCGGTGATGCCAACGATCCGGCGGTCGTGCAACTCACCGCTTCTCTGGGCCAGCCCATGTTCAACAACCCGCTCACACAGAATATGTGGCGCACGCGCGGGGCGGTCTTACTGGACAAAATCGGACCGGCTATCCTGATGACGCACGATGACGGGGCGACCTTCGCCTGGGTGACCGCGCTGGACAAACCGAATCTGGTGAAGGGAATCGTTGCCGTCGAGCCGACGCCGCGATCGCTGCAGGGTGAGACGCCGAAGGTCCCGCTCGTAGTAGTGACAACAGGCTCGTCCACGCTCGACACCGGGAGCGCTGAGAAGATCCATCTGCCGGAAAACGGACCCCTCGTGATGATGGAGAAGAACAATCGCGAGGCGCTGCAGCCGATTCTCGATTGGATGAACACTACGGCCACCCGAGGCGCGCCAGCCGTGATGACTCCGGGTACGGACCCAAATCACAACAGCGAATCGACTGCGCTGAAACTTGCCGATCAAGGCTGCTTCTGGATTGGCGTCCAGCGCAAAACGCTATCCTATGGCACGATTCCGCTGGGCCAGATGTACGTGCAGTATATGATCCCGGCGGAGAAGAAACATCCGTACCCCGTAGTCATGGTGCATGGCGGGGGTGGCCAGGGCACCCACATGATGGGGATCGGTGGACGGCCCGGCTGGGTGCATTATTTCGTGCAGGCGGGTTACAGCGTTTACTGGCTGGATCGGCCCAGTTTCGGGCGGTCGCCGTATCATCCGGACGCGCTGGGTCCGAGTCACCTGCCCAATGTTCCGCCGATCGAAGGACTGATTACCAGCACCACGGTCTTCAATACCGCTCAGTGGCCGGGGACCGGCGGGATGAACGATCCACTGATGGATCAGTTCATGGCATGCGAATACGGCAACGTCTCGGATGAGGCTTTTCACAGCGATCTGGTCTGGCACGGCGGCGCGGAGCTGCTGGACAAGATCGGGCCTTCCATTCTCTTCGTTCACGCCTTCGGCGGATTCTTCGCATGGGGAGTTGCCGACCGGCGTCCCAACCTGGTGAAGGCCATCGCTTGCATGGAAATCAACGGCAACCCGTTTGCGGCGCAGCTTCGCTGGGGACTGACCGCGGGCCCCATGACTTACGACCCGCCGGTGACCGACTTATCGCAATTCAAGTTAGTCGACAAGACGGAACCTCCCGATTCGCCGCGCCCGGTTGTCCGCTCTTATAAACTACAGGCTGAGCCGGTGCACAAGTGGAAGAACCTGCAACACATTCCCATCGGCTGGATGACCAGCGAATTCGGCGGCGGCGGTTCTCCGGTGTCGAACGTGGAGTTTTTGAAACAAGCTGGATGCCAGGCGGAGATGATCCGCCTGCGGGATTATGGAATCACCGGCAACGGCAATCTCATGTTAATGGAAAAAAATAATCACGAAGTGTTCGCGGTCCTCAACGGCTGGCTGGAAAAGAAGGTGGGCAAAGCATGATTGGCAAGATCGCGTTGGTCTCCTGTATTGCGGCGGCCGCCGCCATGGCACAGGTGCAGGGCTTCAAGCCCGTGACCCAGCAGGAACTGGAAAACCCGAGCCCGAACGACTGGCTGATGTTCAGCCGCACGTACGACGCGCAGCGATACAGTCCGCTGAAACAGATCGACAAACAGAACGTTTCCAAACTGCGCATGGTCTGGACGCGCGGTCTCGGCGCGGGAGATACCGAGACCATCCCGGTCGTGCACAACGGCGTGATGTATCTGATCGCGCCCGGAGCCGCCGTGCAGGCGCTCGACGCCACCACCGGCGATCTCCTGTGGGAATACAAACGCAAAGTCCCCGCCAACGTCGCCGGCATGGCGCGGCCCAAGGGGCTCGCCATCTACCAGGACGTGATCCTCTACACCGCGCCCGACGCCGTCGTGGGCCTCGACGCACGCACCGGCGAACTGCGCTGGGAAGCGAAGACCGGCTCACGCGGCAATACGTCCGGCGGCATCGTGGTGGAAGGCAAGATGATCAGCGGCGGAGCCTGCGCGGGCAAACGCGAGGGCTGCTACCTCTCGGCTCACGACGCTTTGACCGGCAAGGAAGACTGGCGCTTCTATACGACGCCCGGCAAAGGCGAACCGGGCGACGAAAGCTGGAACGGCGCCGACATCGACAAACGCCTCGCCTCCACCTGGGGACTGCCCGGCACTTACGATCCCGTCCGCAAGATGCTCTACTGGGGCATTGCCAATCCCATGCCTGATCAGCGGGCGCTGCGGCATAACGGAAACGCCGATGGCACCTCGCGTACGGCGCCGGCCGACCTTTACAGCAATTCCACCGTGGCCATCGATCCGGCTACCGGCAAGCTTGCCTGGTACTACCAGCATTTGCCCGGCGACGACTGGGACTCCGACTACACTCACGAGCGCACCCTGCTGCATCTCAAGCTGAATCCCGACCCGAAGTACGTCAAATGGATCAACCCCGCGATCAAGCCGGGCGAGGAGCGCGACGTCGCCGTAATGATCGGCGAAGCCGGGAACATCTTCACCCTCGATCGCACGAACGGGCAATTCCTCTGGGCCGAACCCTTTCCCTTCGACACGCCGAATTCCGTGCTCAAGGGCATCGACGTCAAGACCGGCGCGACCGAGATCAATTATGATCTGGTTTTCAAGCAGCCCGGCGAACACCACGTCGTCTGCTACTGGAATACGCGCAGCTACTGGCCGACGGCGTATAGTCCGGCGACCAATTCGCTTTACACCTCTTACATCGATAACTGCCGCGATCTGACCACGCCCGGGCCCGCGGGACGCGGCGGATGGCACGTAGTGCCGCGTCCTGGCTCGGATCCCAACGCTCTCACCGGTCTGGCGAAGATCAATCTCTCGACCGGCGAGATTATGCGCTTCGACGTCGGCCGCGCGCCCGGCAACGGCGCCATGCTGGCCACTGCCGGGGATCTGATTTTCCACGGCGACATGAACCGCCGCTTCCGCGCCTTCGACGCTGTAACCGGCAAGAAGCTCTGGGAATCCGTGCTGGGCGGCAACGTTTCCGTCAGCACGATCACTTACGCGGTCAATGGCAAGCAGTACGTCGCCGTGATGACCGGGAACAATCCGAAGGTGCCCGAGCTTATGGCGGAGGTGCCGGAAATCAAAATCCAGCCCGATTACAACGCCGTATACGTGTTTGCTCTGCCATAAGGAATCCGACTATGCGACTCATTTTGCTCGTTAGCCTGGCGGCGCTGACCGCTTATGCGCAGAAGGGCGATGACTGGCCCACTTACAACCACGATCTCGCCAGCAGCCGCTATTCTCCGCTGACGCAGATCAATTCCGGCAATGTTCAGAAACTCGCGCAGGCCTGGGCGTATAAGATGCGCCCCGATGCCGACAGCCCGGCATCGGGAACCATGAACGAAGTCACTCCGATCGTGGTCAACGGTGTGATGTATCTGCCCGCAGGCAATCGCGTGGTCGCCCTCGATCCCGAATCCGGCAAGGAAATCTGGCGTTACGACCTCGGCAAGGCCATTGCCTCGCAGCGCGGCGTGGCTTATTGGCCTGGCGATAAAAACAATCCTCCACGTATCCTTTTCACCGCCGGACATAAGATGATCGGGCTCAACGCGGCGACGGGCAAACTCGATCCGGGCTTTGGCAGGGAAGGCGAAATGACCATGGATGTGCCATTCGCCGGTGTCCCGACGATCTTCAAAAACATGATCTTCGTCGGCATGAATTTGTTCGGCCCAGGCGAGGAACATGTCCACTATCAGGACGAAGTGGCCGGCGGGCCGCCCGGAGATTCCCGCGCTTACGATGCCCGCACCGGCAAAAAACTGTGGGATTTTCACGCCATCCCGCATCCGGGCGAGGCGAACGCGGACGACTGGCAAGGCGATAGCTGGAAGGGCCGCACCGGTAACAACATGTGGTCTTACTCGATGACCGTGGATCAGCAGCGCGGCATCGTATATATGCCGATGGGCGGTCCGGCGGCCAATTACTACGGCGGCGACCGCAAGGGAAATAACTATTACGCTAACTCGGTCGTGGCAGTGGATGCCAACACGGGTAAGTTGAAGTGGTTCTTTCAAACCGTTCATCACGAATTGTGGGATTACGATCTCCCGCCGGATCCGGTGCTCCTCGATATCGTCAAGGACGGAAAGAAGATTCCGGCGCTGGCGCAGGCGGGAAAATCGGGTTACCTGTTTATTCTGGACCGGGTTACCGGAAAACCGGTTTTCGGAGTCGAGGAACGGCCTGTCCCGCAAGGCAACGTGCCCAACGAAGCCTATTCGCCGACGCAACCCTTTCCCGTGAAGCCCCCGCCGCTCGCGCGCGTCAGCATCACGAAAGAAGACATCGTCACCGCCAACGATACGACTCCGGAGCATGCGAAAGCCTGCCAGGAGATCTGGGCGAAGCATGGATTTCAGGACTCGGGTCCGTTTACTCCATGGGCCTACGCGGAAACGGGTACACCGGCACATGAGACGATTCAGTTTCCCGGTCCGACCGGCGGCACCAATTGGGGTGGCGTGGCGAGCGATCAGAAGCTCGGTTACGTCTTCCTGAATTCGCAGGACAGCCCCGGCACCGGCTGGATCCGCAAAAACCCGGATGCCGGCAAGGAAGGGCAACTGCCCTATGACAAGGCTCCGGGATACTTCAGTTTCGCCGCGCCGGCGAAGGATGCCAATGGGAAATCGATGGGCAATCTTCCCTGCTTCAAACCACCATGGGAGCGCTTGTTTGCGGTGAACGCCAATACGGGCGATATCGCCTGGCAGGTTCCGCTCGGCCTGACCGAAGGGTTGCCCGAAGGCAAACAGAACACCGGCCGCTCGGGCGCGTTCGCCGGTCCGATCGCCACCGCCGGGGGGCTCGTGTTTATCGGCGCCACCGGCGACAACCGTTTCCGCGCGTTCGATTCCAAAACCGGCAAAGAGCTTTGGCAGGTAAAACTGGATTACACTGCGACAGCCTGTGCCGATCACCTATCAGGGCAAGAGCGGGAAACAATATGTCGCCGTGGTTTCCGCCGGCGGCGGTCGCGGCAACAACCAGGCATTGCTGGCGTTCGCGTTACCTTAGTGCAGGTCGCTGAACCTCGCGGGCCTTTCGCGCATGTATAATGCTTCCGTCAACGGCAACGCCGTGACACAGGAGCATCGATTTCAATGGCGAAACTGAAAAAGACCTCGGTCAACCGTCGCGGTTTCCTGAAAGGCGCAGCCGCCGGAGCAGCCGCCGGCGCGGCTGCTTTCGCGACGCCGCAAATCATCCAGGCCCAGCAGGCCGCGGCAGAAGGCGGAACTCCCGCGCGCGGCCGCGGGGCCGCCGCTCCCGGCCGCGCCGCACTGGCGCGCGAAGACGGCTCGGCCCGTCCAACTCCCGCGACCCGGGTGATCGAGAACCCCGGCTCGGACTACATGGTCGATGTCATTAAATCGCTTGGCATCGAATACGTCGCCTTCAATCCCGGATCCAGTTTCGAAGGCATACACGAGTCGCTTATCAACTACGGCGGCAACTCCAAACCCGAGGTTCTGACGTGCCTGCATGAGGAATCGTCAGTGGCGATGGCTCACGGCTACGCCAAGATCGAAGGCAAGCCGATGATCAGCCTGCTGCAGGGCACCATCGGCGTGCAGCACGCGGCCATGGCGATATACAACGCCTACGCCGACCGCGTGCCGATCGTCATGATTGCAGGCTGGGGCGATACGGCCGTGCCCGCGCACACTGCTGTCGACATGGCGACTGCCATTCGCGAGTATGTGAAATGGGACCATCAGCCGGACTCGCTGGCCGGCGTCGGCCAGGCCCTGATCCGCGCTTACAAGCTGGCCATGACGCCGCCGATGGCTCCGGTATTCCTTACCATCCATTCCGAGTTACAGCAGAACCCGATGCCCGGAGGCATGACGGTACCGAAGTTCACCGTGCCCTCGCCTCCGAGCGCGGATCTGGCAGCCGTTCGGGAAATCGCCCGGCAACTGGTGAATGCGGAGAACCCTCGCATCGTGACGGGTCACGTGCGAAATCAGGAAGGCATGGATCTGCTGGTGCAACTGGCCGACCTGCTTCAGGCGCCGGTCAGCGGCGGCGGCGATCGCGCGACCTTCCCCAACCGGCATCCCATGGCCGGTAATGGAGCTTCGGGCGCTTCCGATGTGGTGCTGTATCTCGAAGCCAGCGGGGCGGGGGGCGGCCGTGGCGCTCCCGCATTGGGTGGAAAATCCATCGTCATCGATTCGGCCGAGCTTCTGGCTACCGCCAATTTCAATGTCAACGGCAACGTTGTGGACGGCGATATGTACATTGCCGCCGACGCGCAGGCTTCCCTGCCCGCTCTGATCGAAGAAGTGCGCAAGCAGCTCACATCCGACCAGAAGCGGCGATTCTCGGAACGCGGCAGGAAGCACGCCGAAGCCAATATCGCGGCGCGCGCGGCCCTCGTCGAACAGGCGCAGTCCGGGTGGAATGCCAGCCCCATCAGCCTGGCGCGACTCTGCGCGGAGCTGTGGCCGCTCATCGAGCATGAAGACTGGTCGCTGACCTCGCCGCAGGGCTTCATCGCGCAGTGGCCCAATCGGCTCTGGAATATGGACAAAACATATCGCTATATCGGCGGCCAGGGCGCGGGCGGCATGGGCTATGGCGCGCCGGCCTCGGTCGGCGCGGCTCTGGCCAACCGCAAATATGGACGCCTGTCCGTGAACATTCAGACCGACGGAGATATGAATTACGCGCCGGGTGTGCTCTGGACAGCGGTCCATCACAAAATCCCGCTGCTGAGCATCATGCACAACAACCGCGGCTATCATCAGGAAGTCATGTTCATCGAGCGCCAGTGCAGCATTCGCAATCGCGGCCCGGAGAAGGCGTGGATCGGCACCCGTCTGATCGAACCGAACATCGACTACGCCATGATGGCGAAGGCTTATGGCATGTATGCAGAAGGCCCCATCAGCGATCCGAAGGATCTGGCGCCCGCGCTTAAACGCGGTGTCGAGCGGGTAAAGAAGGGCGAACCGGTGATGCTCGACGTCGTCACCCAGCCCAGAGGTTAAATCAGATGACTGCCATGAGGATGTTTTTGCTGCCGGCCGCGCTGATGACTCTTGCGGGAGCGGGCGATGCCCAGCAGGCTGACGCCGCGGCGGGCAAGAAGCTGTTTCTGGATAACCAGTGTTACGCCTGCCACGGTTACTCGGGACAGAACGGACCCGGCGCGCATCTGGTCCCGATGAAAATGCCCCAGGCGGCATTCACGGCGTATGTTCGGCATCCGGGCACGAACCAGATGCCTTCATACTCCGCAAAGGTTCTGAGCGACACGCAGATGGGCGATATCTGGGCGTTCATACGGACGCTTCCCGATGCGCCTCCGGCGAAAGACATCCCACTGCTGCAGCAGATCGAAGGTGAAGTAAAGAAGTAGATCGCTGCCACCTGTGAGGGTCGTCCGATAGCTACTGGCACGAAGTGCGGTCCGCGCAGTTGGCGAACGAAAACTGCCACAACATCATATTCCGGCCGCTGAATGGCGCTCTGGCCGCATCCCTGCGTCGCCGTACCCTCCGCCCCGGTGCCATCGGTATATGTCGTTTGGCGTTCCAGCCCGCGCCCCTTTTCTCAAAGACGGGTAATTTTCGAGACGGCTCGCAGGTACCGTACTTATGGGCTTGCCCGATGGCGAGTGCCATCGCGGGGAACATCCGTTTGGGGTTGAGCGTCTGGACACTATGCGCTCAGTCACCGTCATCGCCGGGATTGTCGGACTATGCTGCGAAATCGCCATCGCGCAAACGGACACCACGCCGAGGTTTGATGCGGCTTCCATAAAACGATCTGCTCCCGGCAGCGATAGCTTCATGAAAGCTCACCCGGGAGGGAGGATCGAAATCTCGCGGGCGACCTTGAAGACGCTCACAGCGCTCGCCTACCGGCTTCAGCCGTTTCAGGTCTCGGGCGGCCCCGCCTGGGTACGGTCAGAATACTTCAACGTCAACACAAAAGCCGAGGAGAACCCCTCTGAAGACGGTCTTTTTCTGATGATGCAGACATTGTTTAAGGAACGATTCTCGCTGAGGGTGCATTTCGAAACCGCAGTCCGGCCCGTGTATATTCTGGTGCCGGGCAAGACAGGAAGGACACCTCCAGCAGGCGTACAAGTCTCGACTGAGGGGAGCTGTGCCAAAGTGGATGCCGCGGCCGCACCGGACCCCAACGCGTGCGGATCTCTCGGCATGGGGCTGAACCATCTGGAAGCGCATGAAATTTCCATGGCTCGATTTGCGGAAGCTTTAACACGAGTAGTTGACAGGAAAGTGATCGATAAGACGGGCAGAACTGAAAAGTTCAACATCTCCCTCCAGTGGCTCCCGGATGGAAACCAGGCACTTCCATCGAGCGATGCGATCGCACTTCCCCCCGATACGCCTTCCATCTTTACCGCCCTGCAGGAACAGCTCGGCCTTAAGCTCGAATCCAGCAAAGCTGCCACCGAGGTTCTGGTTATCGATCATGCAGAAAGGCCGAGCGAGAATTGATCGCCCGCGCGGGCTCTTTCTGCGAAGGCAGTCAAACACAGGTTGCCCAGACCCCGCCCGGCGGTATATAACTACTATGTTCCGGATCGTTTTCGTTGGCCGCTTTTCAAGTGATCCCCGAGATCGCCGGCGGGGCCTCGAATGTAATTGTCTGGAAATTGCAGACTACGCCTCTGGTGTCGTTGACGCAGGTCGCTATCTCCTCCGCGATAACAAGCGTACAAAAACCCGGATTCTTCACCTCTGTTTCGTCAAACGGCACCCGTGATCCAATCTTCTGGGTGTTGACGCGTACCCGGAACACGAGCGGCTCGCCGATCGATCTGATCGCTCTGAATCCGGCAATTCCGATCTGGTTCCCGTGGTTGCAAATGGCCAGGTTTTTGTCGCCAGCTTCAGCAGCTCCAGATTTTCGGCCTGATTACGAACGCGCAAAACAAGAACTGAAGCAGGGAGGTTGGCAGGGGCACCCTCCGGGCGCGGCGGATTATCTGCCTTGGCCGTCAGCATCAACCCGCGGTGGCCGATCCGGGTTGAGACTCGCGCCGCGTTTATCGAAATTCGTTCTGAAGCTGCTGCAACAGCTCCGCCCCGGGGCAGAGTTTCTCGTAGGGAAGGTCCACCAACGCCGTCGCGGGAGTGTGATTCGTTTCGTGTAAATCAGGCACACTCTCATCGGCGAAAAGGATCCCGGTGACGACCTCGTCCGGATGCTGCTTCAGATAGCTGAAAGCCTTCTGGCGATCCGTGACATCATAGTCCTCCGGCAAACGGGTGAAGCGCAGCACGCTTCCGTCATGCATCGTGATATTCGTGGCGCCGGTGGGTGCGATCTCGGCCACGATTTCCCGCGCATCCGGCACGAAATCCGATTCGGTCGCATGTAACAGGTGCTCGCGTGTATATAAGTAGCTCTTGGTCGAGCCTTCGTGATCGTTGAACGTCACACAGGGTGAGATCACATCGATCAGGGCAAAGCCGCGATGCGCCAGAGCGGCCTTCAAAATCGGCACGAGTTGCGTCTTATCGCCGGAAAAACTGCGCGCGACGAACGTAGCTCCCAGACTGAGTCCGAGCAGCACTGGATCGATCGGCGACATGACATTCGCTTCGCCCTTTTTGCTTTTCGAACCCACATCCGAAGACGCCGAGAACTGACCTTTGGTCAATCCATAGACCCCGTTATTCTCGATGACGTAAACCATCTTCACGTTCCGGCGCATGGCATGGCAGAGATGGCCGAGTCCGATGGAGAGCGAATCGCCGTCGCCCGATACGCCGATATAAGTGAGCTCGCGGTTTGCCGCGATCGCGCCGGTGGCGATGGGAGGCATGCGCCCATGCGCCGAGTTGAAACCGTGAGCGGCGTTCACGAAATACGCGGGCGTCTTCGATGAGCACCCGATACCGCTCAGCTTGGCGATGCGGTGCGGCGGCGTCGACATTTCCCAGAGCGCGCGCACGATGGCGGCTGTGATGGAGTCATGCCCGCAACCCGCGCACAGGGTCGACATCGCGCCTTCGTAGTCGCGAACCGTGAGACCAAGCTCGTTGCGCGTCAGGCTCGGGTGCGCCACCGGCGGCTTAGCGATAGATGGCATCGAGTTCCTCCGTTTCAACCGTCTTCACGCCGGGAGCGATCACATTCAGCACGTGTTTTGCGCTCAACGGGAAGCCGCCGTAGACAAGGATCGGTCGCAACTTCTCTTTTGGCGCCGAAGTTTCCAAAATCAGCAGCGACCGCAATTGCGCGTCCCGGTTCTGTTCCACCACATAGCAGAGATCGTGCTCTGCAATAAAGGCCTCGACCGGTTCGTCGAACGGAAAGGCGCGGATGCGCATATAATCCATCGGCGTGCCCTGTGCGGCGAGGATGTCGATCGCTTCCCGAACCGCGGCGTCGCAGCCACCCACCGTGATAATGCCGGCGCGCGCGCCCTTCCTTCGTTCGATAATCGGTGCCGGAACAAACCCGGCCGCTTCCTTGTGCTTGCGCAGCAGGCGGTCCATCACTTCCTGATATTCATCCGGAATTTCGGTGTACGCGCCGAATTTGTTATGGCCGGAACCGCGGGTGAAATATGCCCCTTTCGGCGAAACTCCGGGAAGCGTACGCGGCGCAACCGCGCTGCCGTTCTCCGGCATATAACGGTAGAAATGAGGCATCGACTCAAGATCCTGCGCGCTTAAAACACGGCCGCGATCAGGCCGGTAATCGTCGTCCCACTCAAGCTTCGGCGTGACCCAGTCGTTCATTCCGATATCCAGATCCGTCAGCAGGAACACGGGTGTTTGAAACTGCTCGGCCAGGTCGAAACTCCTGACGGCAAGTTCGAAACACTCCGCCGGGTTGGCCGGAAACAGCAGAATATGTTTCGTGTCGCCGTGCGACGCATAGGCGCATTCGAGAATGTCGCCCTGCTGCGTCCGGGTCGGCATGCCGGTCGATGGCCCGACACGCTGCACATCGATAATCACCGCGGGTATCTCGGCGAAGTAAGCGAAACCGAGCAGTTCGTTCATGAGCGAGATGCCAGGTCCTGCCGTCGACGTAAACGCGCGCGCGCCATTCCACGAGGCTCCAATCACCATCCCAATGGCCGCCAGTTCGTCCTCGGCCTGCAGGATCAGGTAATTCTGCTCGCCCGTCGCCTTGTCTTTGCGGAACCTCTCGCAAAAGGCCTTGAAAGCGTCCATCGCCGAAGTCGACGGCGTGATCGGGTACCATGCCGCGACGGTAGCGCCGGCGTACACGCAGCCCAGCGCCACGGCCGTATTGCCGTCGATCAGAATCTTGTCCCCATTCGCATGCATCGTCTCGAGATGAAACGGCAGCGGACATGGGTAATTTTCGCGGACGTAATCGGCGCCGAGGCTCAGCGCCTTCTGGTTCGACGCGTGAAGGCCTTTCTTGCGTCCGTACTTCTCTTCGATCAGCTGCGCCACCACGTCTCGATCGATATTCAACAGCTCGATCAGCACGCCCGCCGTGGCGATATTCTTCATCAGCACGCGCTCGCGCGATTCGCGAAAATTCTCGTTGCACATCTGCGCCAGAGGCACGCCGATGTAGCTCACGTCGTCGCGGATGAGTTCCTTATCCAGAGGCCATGAGGAATCGTAGAGCACGTATCCTCCCGACCGCACATCACGCACATCGCGCGCGTAGGTCTGCGCGTTCATAGCGACCATCAGGTCGTAATCGAGAGCGCGCGCCGTGTAACCATCCTTATTGACGCGGATCTCATACCACGTGGGCAGACCCTGTATGTTGGACGGAAACAGGTTCTTGCCGGATACCGGCACGCCCATTCGAAAAATGGCCTGCATGATGAGGCCATTGGCGCTGGCGGAGCCGGATCCATTTACATTCGCCAGCTTGATTGCAAAATCATTTATGCGACTGAGCATGATTCGAGGGGATTGGTTTGACCTGCGTACCCGATGAGTAGTTCAAATTTCTGCATGTCCCATGCAGCGGTGGGGCAACGCTCCGCGCACAGGCCGCAATGGACGCACAGATCCTCGTCCTTCAACATCAGCCGGCCGGTTTGAGGCAGCGGTTTGGAGGCGTAGAGCGCCTGGTCGGGGTTAACCGCCGGGGCGGACAGATGCTGCCGGAGAGCGTTCTCCGGAGAGTCCGGGGCGATTGTAAGACAGGAGAGAGGACAGATATCGATACAGGCGTCGCACTCGATGCACTTCGCCGCCGTAAACGATGTCTCGATGTCGCAGTTCAGGCAGCGCTGCACTTCGCGCGCCGTCTGCTCCGGGTTGAAGCCGAGCTCGACTTCGATGTTCAATTCCCTGAACCGTTCAACCAGATCGACATGCTGCATCTTCTGGCGCGGCGAAGGATTGTAGTCGTTGTGATAGCTCCACTCGCTGATCCCCATCTTCTGGCTGATCAGGTTCATGGCGTGCGGCGGACGCACGGTTACCGGAATGCCCTGACAGTGATTGTGAATGGAGATGGCCGCCTGATGCGCGTGCTCCACTGCCCAGATGATGTTCTTCGGGCCCCAGGCCGCATCGCCGCCGAAGAAGACGCCGGGGCGTGTCGATTCGAATGTGACCTTGTTGACCTGCGGCATGTCCCACTTGTCGAACTGGATGCCGAGATCGCGCTCGATCCAGGGGAATGCATTGTCCTGCCCGATCGCCAGAATCACGTCGTCGCAGGGAATGGTGACCGTGTCGATGACTTTCGATTTACTGGCCGCCTCGTCCCATTCCAGCCGGTCGAATTCCATGCCGGTGAGGACGCCATTCTCGACAACAAAGCGCTTTGGCGCGTGATTGATGACGATCTCGACGCCTTCTTCTTCGGCATCCTCGAGTTCCCACGGAGATGCCTTGAAGAAAGCTCGCGGGCGGCGCGCCATCACTTTGATATCTTTCCCGCCCAGTCTGCGCGAAGACCGGCAGCAATCCATTGCCGTGTTGCCGACGCCGATGATCAGAACGCGCTCGCCGATCGATTCGGTGTGTCCAAACGCAACCGATCCGAGCCAGTCGATGCCGATATAGATCCGATCCGTCTCGTACCGTCCGGGCAGATCGAGGTTCTTGCCGCGAGGCGCGCCGCTGCCAACGAATACTGCATCGAAATTCTGCGTGAGAAGCGCCCCCATGCTCTCGACCGGGGAGTTATAACGAATCTCCACGCCCATGTTGAGGATGGAATCGATTTCATCGTTCAATACGCGCTCGGGCAGGCGGAAGGACGGGATGTTGGTTCGCATCAATCCGCCGGGATTTTCGAGCTTCTCGAAGATCGTCACTTCGTAGCCATGCGGCACCAGATCGTTTGCCACCGCGAGCGAAGCCGGGCCGGCGCCGATGCAGGCGACGCGCTTGCCATTCTTCACCGGGGGCGCCGTCGGCAACAGCCCCGTGACGTCGCCGCGCAGATCGGCCGCCACGCGCTTCAGCCGGCAGATCGCGACGGGTTTTCCGTCCAGCCGCCCGCGGCGGCAGGCGGGCTCGCAAGGCCGATCGCACGTGCGTCCCAAAATGCCGGGAAACACATTCGATTCGCGATTCAGCATGTAGGCGTCGGTGTACCTGCCCTGCGCGATCAATCGAATGTATTCGGGAACGTTCGTATGCGCGGGGCAAGCCCACTGGCAATCGACGACTTTATGAAAGTATTCCGGATTTGCGGTGTCTGTCGGAAGCATGGATCATTCGCGCCGGATCGGCACAGGCCCGGGGCCGACACGTACATTATTCTGTCACATGCCAGGGAACACCCGCTCTTCGGCAGTGCCGGAAAGGTGCGTAAACGAGGCTGATGCTACCTTGCACCCACAGGATCTCCCCTTCGGTCGGGGTTCATCGAAGGACTTCGGTCCGTTCTCACGGGACCACCGCCACTCCCCAGCAACCTCATTGACCTGTGCATCCGTTGAGATCACTACTCCGGCTTCAATTCCAACTTCCACTGCTCCTGCCTGCCCGCTCACCGCCGCCCTCATCACCTCGGCCCGTAGTGCGGCAGCGGACGATCGAGTTCATATGCGCCGAGATCCGGCGCGCGGCCGGTGAAGTCATCGTTGATCGTGGGAAGGCTGGTTCCCGCATCGATCGCAGGCGACCCGGGCTTCAGACGGAAATCGAAATCCTCCGGCTTATACAGATGTTGCGGGTCCGATTTATCCGGTATCCGGACGTTGACGAAAGCATCGTATTCAATCAGAACGCTGTGCTGTTCCTGCTTTGTGGCGTCGCTGTACTCTTTGATCGATTTGAAATGCCGCACGACCTGCCGTGCTTTGTAATCGGCCGCCACGTTGAATGGAGGTGAATTCCATTCAAAGGCGTCTTCCACACCGGGATTCGGACGAAAGCCGTTGTAATCGGAACTCGAATAGTTCGTGAACGTGCGCAGATTGAGCACCGGATCGGCATAACCGTCTCCGAGAATCAGATTGTTGCGAAAGTGCACATTCGATGCCGGCCCGACCAGTCGTCCCTGACCGATAAACGTGTTCTGATAAACGAGCACGCCGGCGGGCGTATCCACAAATTTCAACGGACCTCCCGTCGTGGTGTCGTACGCGAGGTTCTGGTAGAAATACGCGGGACCGCCGAAGATCGGCTGGGCGCTGAATGCGCCGCCGGCGGAATTGAAACAGCGATTCCGGAACACGCGGATGTTGTGCGCTCCGCCATCGGCTTCGATGCAGTTATCCGCCATGTTGGTGAAGTCGTTGTTATAGAAATCGATCGCCACCGGCGTCCGGTCCCGAATCTCGTTGGGTGTGCCGTCGGGGTCGCCATAGGTCGCGATATCGATGCCGTCATGCCAGTTGGCAGCATAGTTATAGGCGACCACGTGGCCCTGGCCATAAACCTTGACTGCATATTCCGACGTGATCGGCGCCGGATAACCGGGAAACTTCGCCCACACGGCAGGTGTGTACCAGCTTTGCAGTTTGTTCGGGTCGTGGCGCCCGATGAAGATGTTATCCGCTATGTAGAAGTTCTTCGAGCCCGACCATTCGGCCTGCACGCCGCGCCCGATATTCTCCAGTCGCGAATGCTTCAGAGTAAAACCGCTCGCGCCCGCAATATTTTTCAACCCGACCAGAAACGCAACGTTCGTGTTGCGAACCGTGATGCCTTCGAAGTAGTTGTAATTACCGGCGAGCAGATTGAACAGATTCTGATTGCCGTCGCCATCGAACACCACTTCCCCGTCGCCCGCTCCCTTGATCACGATCGGCTTCGCGGGCGTGCCGCTCTGCGTCAGATAATAAGTCCCGTCGAAAGGCGTGCCGTAGGCGGCAAGCGTACGGTCGAATCCGCTGTAGATGAACCGGTTGTCTTTATAGACTCCGGCGTGCACAAGGATGACGTCGCCGGGCTGAACGCGCGGCGGCATGACATTCGAATGATCGGATTGGTCGGAACCCTGGTAATACGCAGCCATCAAACCGGTGAACGACGGCTCTTGTTTCGATCCTTTGTATCCGAACGGATAAACGTGATACACGTGTCCGCCGGCGGCTGGCTGCGGTTCCGCGCGTGTGCGGATGACGGCCATCCGTTCCGCTTTACCCTTTACGCCGTCCGGATCGGAAAGAACGAAACGGCACTCGTATTCGGTGTCCGGCTCCAGATTCAGCAGGCTTCCCGCAAACATATTGGGAGCGACGTAATTGTTGAAGTGTCCGCCGCCATCGCGCGGCGTTCCGCCCTCGACCAGTTCGTGCTGGAGGCGCAGCAGGGGCAATCCCTTTTTCCATTCGCGCTCGCCGCGTTTGCGGTACGTCACATCCACGCGGGCATTGCGATTATCGTCTCCGGCGATTCGCCATTCGAAGCCAAGCGAGAGCAACGTCGGAGGCTCGACAATGAATTCACCGGGAACCGTGTTCGTCTGCGACCACGCCCGCGCGGCCATGGCGGCCACATAGAGGCTGAGCATAAATGGCGATGCGGCAAGTCGCATGATCACCGATCATATACTTGAGGTTCGTCGGGGCCGCGGCGCGGGACCGCAAACGACGGTTGATAGAATAACTTTTTTCATGGAGGTGTTCCATCGCGCTCATTATCGGTGTGCCGCGCGAGACGTTCGGGGGCGAGCGGCGCGTGGCGCTCACGCCGCGAGCATGCGAAGCGCTCATCAAGCTGAAACTCGAAGTGATCGTAGAAACGTCGGCGGGCCTGCAGGCAGGGTTCCCGGACGAAGAATACGTCCGCCGCGGAGTTCGGCTTGTTTCCAGAGCGGAAGTGTTCGGGGAAGCCGCGATCGTCGTACAGGCGCGCGCCCCGGGAGCTAATCCCGAGTACGGACGAGACGATCTGCAATCGTTCCGCAGCGGGCAGATGCTGATTGGATTCGGCGAGCCGCTGACAGCGCTCCGGGAGTGCGCGGAACTGGCCGAGCGCGGTATATCCTTCTTTGCCATGGAACTGGTCCCGCGCATCACGCGCGCGCAGGCGATGGACGCACTGTCCTCCATGGCGAGCATCGCGGGTTATGAAGCGGTTCTGATCGGCGCCGTTACGCTGCCCAAGCTGTTCCCGATGATGATGACCGCGGCTGGCACCATCACGCCCGCGAAGGTCCTCGTGCTGGGCGCAGGCGTTGCAGGATTGCAGGCCATCGCGACTGCAAGGCGTCTGGGTGCGGTCGTTTCGGCCTACGACGTTCGTTCGGCTGTCAAGGAACAGATCGAGAGCCTTGGCGCGAAATTCGTCGTGCTCGACATAGAATCCGCCGAAGGTCAGGGTGGCTACGCGAAGGCCATGGACGAGGCGTTCTACAAACGGCAGCGCGAACTTCTCGCGGCCGTGTTAAAGGAGCAGGACGTGGTGATCACGACCGCCGCAGTGCCTGGCCGGAAAGCTCCGATCCTTATTACACGGGAAATGGCCGATGCCATGGCGCCGGGCTCCGTGATCGTCGACATCGCTGCCGAGCGCGGCGGTAACTGTGAACTCACGCGGGCGGGCGAAACGGTCGTACATAGGGGGATCAGCATCGTGGGTCCTGTCAATCTGCCTTCGCGCGCGCCTTATCACGCCAGCCAGATGTACGCCACCAATGTGGTCAACCTGCTCAAGCTGATGGTCGGCAAAGAGGGCGTATTGAAGATCGATTTAAACGATGAAGTCATTCGCGAGACTCTCGTGACGCACGAAGGCAAAGTAGTGAATCCGAGAGTGAGCCAATTACTGGAACAGGGAGTCCCAACCGCTTGAATTTCGAATTTGGCTTCTATGTTTTCATGCTCGCGGCCTTCCTGGGCTTTGAGCTGATCCGGAAAGTCTCTCCCCTGCTGCATACGCCGCTGATGTCGCTGACCAATGCCATTGCGTCGATCTCGGTGGTGGGCGCGATTCTGATCTGCGGCGAAAAAGACGCTTCCACACTGTCGCGTGTCCTCGGCTTCGTGGCGGTCGTTTCCGCGACTACCAACCTGGTCAGCGGCTTTCTCATCACCGACCGCATGCTGAAGATGTTCAAGAAGCGGGAGCCGGTCAAGAAATGAATCTGGCCTTCTGGCAGGCTCTTTACATCGTCGCCGCCGCTTGTTTCATTCTCGCTCTGAAATGGATGTCGGCGCCGGCAACGTCGCGGCGCGGCGTGCTCACCGGCGAATTCGGAATGCTGCTGGCCGTCGTGTCGACACTGCTGCGTCATGAAGTTGTCGATTACTCGTGGATCGCCGCGGGGTTAATCGTCGGTTCCGCCATCGGCATCCCCATCGCGCTGCTCATGCCGATGACGCAGGTCCCGCAGAGGACCGCCATCTCGCAGGCTTGCGGCGCGCTGGCTTCGGCGCTGATCGGCACCGCCGAATATTACCGGCTCCAGCCGCACGGTTTCATGATGGGCGCCCTCGCGCTCGAAATGCTTCTGGGCTTTCTCACCACGACGGCAAGCGTGATGGCCTTCGGCAAGTTGAATGAGATGCTGCCATCGAGGCCGATCACGTTCAAGGCCCAGAATATTTTCAATCTTGGGATTCTGGGCGGCGCCGCGGTGCTGGGCGGAATCCTCGTCGTCCACCCCGAAGATAGTTTTCTGTTCCCGATTTTCGTGGTGCTGGCGCTGATATTCGGTGTCCTCATGATCATTCCGATCGGCGGTGCGGATATGCCCACCGTGATCGCGCTGTTGAACTCCTATGCGGGTTTGTCCGCGTGCGCCATGGGTTTCGCCCTCGATAACAAGCTGCTGATCATCGCCGGCGCGCTCGATGGGTCGTCCGGCTTCATTCTCTCGATCATCATGTGCCGTGCCATGAACCGTTCGTTCACCAACGTGCTCTTCGGCGGATTCGGACAGATTCAGACCAGCGCCGGAACCCAGGAAGCCAAGCCCGTACGATCGGCGAGTGCGGAAGAAGCGGCGGCGATTCTGGGTGACGCCCGTACCGTCGTGATTATTCCGGGTTATGGTATGGCGGTCGCGCAGGCGCAGCACAAGATCCGCGAGTTGCACGATGTATTGACCAAACGCGGCGTCGACGTGAAGTTCGCCATTCATCCCGTGGCCGGGCGCATGCCCGGTCACATGAACGTGCTGCTGGCGGAGGCGGACGTCCCCTACGACAAGCTGATCGAGATGGAAGACATCAACGGCGAAATGGGAATGACCGACGTTTCGCTGATTGTCGGCGCCAACGATATCGTCAATCCGGCCGCCGAGACTGACCCGACGAGCCCTATCGCCGGGATGCCGATTCTGGACGCCTACAAATCGCGCACGGTCATGGTGATCAAGCGCGGCATGAGTCCGGGTTTCGCCGGCATCGACAACGAGCTTTATTACATGGACAAGACGCTGATGCTCTTCGGCGACGCGAAGTCGTTCGTTGCCAGCCTGGTTAAAGAAATCGGCGCCAATCACGATTAAGAGCCGGCGATCCTGTCGCCGGCTGCTCTTCCCGCCGCTAAAATAATTCCGTCGGCCCGTTGGTTTTTTCCGCTCCGCGCCGTTAAATAGGTGTGCAACAAAGCAGCGGACAAGTCCTGCAGGATTTCGGAGCGGCCGTCGAAGCCCGTGACGCTTCGATCGAGCGGGCTTTCGAAAACCTGTTCGTAGAACACTATCCCCGGCTGGTGAAAACCCTGCTTCGGCTCATGGGCGATCCCGCCCAATCCGAAGAACTCGCCGCGGAAGCCTTCTGCAAACTGTATAAGCGATGGCCGGTCGAACCGGGCGACAACCCGGCGGGATGGTTGTACAAGACCGCCCTCAATCTGGGTCTCGATACTCTCCGCGCCAGTTCCCGGCGTCTTCGGCGTGAGGAACGAGCCCGCAAAGAAGCCCTGCGAACCCAACAACCCGGCGGCCCGCTGCAGGAATTAATCGCGGGCGAGCAGCGGGAGCGCGTGCGCGCCGTGATTGCACGTCTGAAGCCGATCCAGGGACAGGTCCTTCTGATGGGAAGCAGCGGATTCTCCGGCAAAGAGATGGCGGCTCTGCTCGGAATGAGTACGGACGCCCTCTACATGGTGGTGGCGCGCGCGAAGGCGCAGTTTGAAAAAACGTATGTCGAATTGTACGGGAGAGAACAATGAGACCGTGTTTAAGTGTCGGCGCGTTTCAGCAACATCTGGAGAAAGCTGGCGTATCGTTGGATGGCCATTTGGCCGTCTGCGCAAAATGCCGTGCCGCATCCGAACGTTTGGCAGCGACAAACACGCGCGTGGATACGTGGCTCTCTGCCCTTGCGTTACCGATGGAAGACGTCCCGCTGGACATCACGGGCGTGCTTGCCCGGGTGACCCGGCCGCGGCAGGTGGACCACGTCGCGGCTCTGCTGGCCCCGGATCTGGTGGACATCCCCTGGTACTTGTCGCTCTATCGGAATTTGCTTGAAATCGCCCGCCCGCCGAAGCTGCCGCCTCTCAATGTCACTTCGCGTCCGATCGCCGTCAGGGAGATTTGGGGGCTTTACGATAAAGACCCCAAATCCAGATATCTCTCGCTCGCGATTCACGCGGCGGTATTCGCGCTGCTGATGGTGGGAGCGACGAACAAGACGGTACAGCGATCCATTCGCGATCGTTTCGATCTCATCGATCCGGCCATCAGGCCTTACATACCCGAGAAAGCACAAGGCGGTGGAGGCGGTGGGTCGAGGCAACCGCTGCCGGTCTCGGCCGGACAAGCGCCGAAGCCCTCGATGAAGCAATTCGTGCCGCCGCAAATCGTCGAACAACCGCCGAAGCTCGCGATGACTCCCACCATCGTCGCCCCGCCGGACGCCGTGTTGCCACAGAACAATCTGCCGAACTGGGGCGATCCGCTGGCGAAACTGTCGACTCTCTCGAATGGACCCGGCTCTGGCGGCGGTATGGGTAGCGGCAACGGGGGAGGTCTGGGCTCCGGGAACGGAACGGGATTCGGTCCTGGCAGCGGGGGCGGTTTTGGCGGCGGTGTGTTCCGTGTCGGCGGCGGCGTGAGCGCTCCCGTGCTGGTTTTCAAAACCGATCCGGAATATTCGGAAGAGGCGCGCAAGGCGAAATACAGCGGGAACGTGATCCTTGCCGTTGTGGTTGACACCGAAGGCCGCGCGCGCGAAGTCCGCGTCGTCAAAAGCCTCGGCATGGGGCTCGACGAGAAAGCCATCGAAGCGGTGCGGAACTGGAGATTCAAGCCAGGCATGAAGGGCGGCCAGGCGGTGAACGTACGGGCCACCATCGAGGTGAATTTCCGCCTCTTGTGAAGGCTTCGTCGTAGGATGAAGACCGGGGTGCATGGTCGAAATCGCGATTCCGTCCGACCCGGTTGAATTCGATCGCGCGCTGGAGGCGCTGCCCAACCGTCAGGCCGTATTTCTGCTCTGGCCGCGCGAGGGCAAACCGTTTCTGGCGCGCACCAACGTGCTGCGCAAACGGCTGCTGCGATTGCTCGGCACGCGCGATGCTCCATCGCGTTCCTTGACCCTGCGCGGCGCGGCAGAGCGCATCGAATACCGGTTCGTCGGATCCCGCCTCGAAGCTCAGTTCCTGGTTCTCGATCTCGCGCGAAAACACCTGGGACCCGGATGGCGGAGTGACATTCGGCTGCGCCTGCCGCCTTACGTGAAACTGATTTTGTCGAATCGATTCCCGCGAACGCAGGTCACCACGCATATCGGGCGCGCGCCGGCCATCTACTATGGGCCATTTCGCAACCGTGCGACCGCGGCGCGATTCGAATCCGCATTCCTCGATCTTTTCCAACTGCGCCGCTGCCAGGAGGATCTGATCCCGAGCCTCTCCCACCCCGGCTGTATCTACGGTGAAATGGGCCGCTGCCTGCGCCCCTGCCAGGAGGCCGTTGGCGAATCAGAATATCGCGGCGAAGCCGAGCGGGTCGCCGAATTCCTGCGCACCAGCGGGCGTTCCCTGACCAGCCTCGCCGAATCTGCGCGCGAACGCCTCAGCGCAGAGATGGATTTCGAAGGCGCGGCGCTTATGCACCAGCGGTTCGAGCGCATTCAGGAGGTGCTCGCATCGCGAGATGAGATGGTGCGAGAACTGGAGAACCTGAACGCCATCGCGGTCACGCCCTCGGTCGAACCGGACGCGGTGGAACTCGGATGGCTGCGCGCCGGCGTCTGGCGCGGCTTTTCCCGCATCGAGTTCGATCCCGCGAGCGGCGCTTCCGTCTCGCTCGATGCACGATTACGCGAACTGGCGTCGGCCGTCGATAACCCAGGATCGGACGGAAAGCTGCGCATGGAAAACCTGGCCGTACTCGCCCGCTGGTTTTACTCAAGCTGGTGCGACGGTGAACTCCTGATGGTGGACGATTGGGCGAAAATACCGTACCGCAAGCTCGTCAATGCGGTGTCGCGGGTAGCACACGGGCAATCGCCGCATCGTCCGAGCACTCATTCTTAGCTACGGTATTGGCCGCGAGCGAGACCGCCGGCGCGGCGCCGATGCAATGGCGCGACATTCCATAGCCCGAGATCTCGTTACTCTCGATAATATTGCCCTTCGCGATATCGGGCCGGTCCGCGCCCGCGCCCAGGTAAATGCCGCTGCGCAGAAGATCGGGTTCGGTCGGAGCGTAGTTGCAGTTGATCGGGCCGGGGTCGTTGCAATGCGCCATGTTGAGATGCACCAGGTGATTGCCCGTAACGCTGTTCCCCGAGCCGATGACGAAGACGCCGCCGAACAGCCCTCCATCGATGGTGTTCCCGGTGATCCGGATGTTCCGCGACTGCATATCCGGATTGCTGTTGTTCATGATGATGCCGAAATTGCCATACGGATAATTGCCGACCGTATCTGAATTGACGCAGGTGTTGCCGCTGACCTCGCCGTCGTGAAAGCCATCAAGGTCGAAACATTTTCCGTCGATCTCTTCGAACTGGTTGTTGCGGTAAACGGATTTGTCCACATTCCCCGCCGTATCCACCGCCACCGGGAACGCCCGCCCTTCGAGATCGACCTCTTCGGCGGGATAACCGATCATCCTGCCGCGATTGTTCTCCACCCGGACTTCGGTTGCATGGCCGACCTGAACCGCATCGCGCGCGATCATGGCGAATTCGTTGCCCGCGATGCGTCCGCGCGCATTGCGCTGCGAAGTATAAAGCGAATGCGTCCAGATGCCGTTGCCGCGCACGTCGGCGATGCGGCAGTTGAGAACTTCGAAATCCGTGGTGCCTTCTTCCAGTAGAATTCCGCCGGTGGTGTTATTGCGCTTCCGTGCGTTCAGGCTACCGCTGCTCGAGATCCGAATGTCGTGGATGTGCACCGTGTGACCCGCGTTCACGAGGATCGTGAACCCTGCGATCGCGACCGCCTGGACCGCCCCGATTTCAAGATTCGTGACGCCTTCGGCCAGGATTCCGTTGTTCGGTACGAACCGCGAAAACATAGCTTCGGACGGAGGCAGCCCCATGGGGCGGGCAATGGCGTCCCGGTTACCGTCAAGCGAGAGATCGTGGATTTTAATATTCCTGCCGGCCGGGACGACGATCAGAGCGCGGCCGCGGAAAGTGGCGGCAGCTTTGAGAATCGTCGAATTGCCGCGAATCTCGAGATCGTGTGCGTCGGAGGGGAGAACGATCTCGCGCGAAATCTCGATAGTCCCCGCCGGCAGCGTCACAACTCCGGTTTTGGCGAGAAGCGTGGTACGGAGTTGTGTCTCCGTTGGCGCGCCGGACAGCGTCAATGCGAACGCAAGAAGCAGAGCCCCGGCCTTCATCCCGCCACCTCGATTCCCATCCGGGTCAACATCGTTTTGCCCAGATGGATCTCGAGCACGTGCCCTCCCGGTCGAATTTCATCGGGCAGATGAAAGTTGACTTCGTAGCGCAAGGCGAGGGGATCGGTCTTGTGCGGCTCGATATCGGGCACCGGGATGCCGTCCACGGTTGCGGCGAAATCGTCGATCGAATCCACGTCTTCCACCGTGGCAATCACCCAGCCGCTCTCGATTCGCTGCGAGAGCAGGTTCACGCCGTCGCTTAGCTTCGTCAAGCGCGGCGCCAGCGGACCCGGCGGAATCACGCGCACAACCGCATCCGGGCAAAGCTGTCGGCCATGCCATTCCACTCGCACCGGCACCAGCCCCCGCCGAACGCCTGGCGGCAGAAAAACGTTGAACTGGGACAGTCCCCAGACGCGCGGCCCGATGTAGGAATTCGTGCCGCGCACGCCGTCGATGAACCCTTCAAGCGAATTGAGATCGCATTCCTCCGGCAGGTTTTCGATCTGCAGCGTGGCGCAGGCCAGCCGCCCGCTCGATGGAACCGCCTGCTCCTGGCTGAATGCGTTCACCACCTGACGAATGCGGCAGGGCAATGGCTTCTGCCAGCTCGTCCACATGTACTGCGTATCCACGCCTGTCAGCGACAGCAGCCGGACGCCATGGCGTTGCGCAAACGCGCGAATCTCATCCGCGCCGATCCCCACCCCCTCCCACGTCGTGTATGCGCGCGCGGATTTGGGCAGCCCATTGATCTGCAGGCGCGCGAATCCGCCCGGTTTCAGCACCCGCACGGTCTCACTCAAATAAGAGAACACCACCTCGGCGCTCGGGATGTGCTGGAACACGAATAACGAATAAACGAAGTCGAAGGAATCCGAAGGGAAGAGCGCCAGGTCGCTGCCGTTGGTGTGGTGCGCGTACGCATGCGGGATGTCGTCCAGACGCTCGTTGGCCTGGGCGATCATCTCGTCCGAGACATCCACCCCGTGAATCTCGCCGAAGTGCCGGCTCATAAACCGCATCAGCCGGCCGGGGCCGCAGCCGATCTCGAGAGCGCGCCGCGCTGACGCGGGAACTCCCTTCGGCAGCCGCTTCAGTTCGCCTTCCAGATCGCGAATGGCGTCAGCGGCGGTGGCAAGGAACTCGCGATCGTCCTGATCGCGCCGCCCGAACGCGACGTAGTAGTGCGCATCCTCGCGCGCCCGCTTGTTCCAATCGGCGCGCATGCGCTCGCTTACGGACGTATCTTCCACGTGGTCATTTTACCGGCAGCGGAATAGTCTTACCCACATGGCAGTAATGCCCCGCCCCATCCAACACGCCGTAGACATCCAGAGAACCCGCACCGGCGGTCCGTGCGTATCCCTGCCATCCGACAGCTTCGATCTTCTGCTTCAGGTCCGGCCGCCGCAGACCGCTCCGCGCCACGCCTGTGATCATCCCCGATCGATCCGTAAACACCAAATCGCGCGGCGGACCTCCGTTGTGAACGTCGACCGCCCATCCGGTAATCCGTAAAACGCCATCGCTGACGTAAGCCGCATTTTCCGCTTCGCCCTGGCAACCGCCGTTCTCAATTCCCGCCGCCGCCACCCGCTGCCCGACGAGACGCGCGCGTCTTTCCGCGAAGAGCGCCAGCTTTCCCTGCTGCAGCCAGGTCGAGATGCGATCGCGCAGCCCGGCGTCCGGATAGATCTGCGCCAGCGCCGGATTGCCTGAATCATCCACATGCATGATGAGAGCCGACCCCGCCACATCGATTTCCCCGAAGTAGCCCCGCCAATTCGCGGCCTCTCCGATCTGCCAGAAGCTGGTCCCCAATGTCACGATCGCGAGCATCGATCCGACAACCGCGAACTGAGCCCACTCGCGCCGGTTCCTCATCGCCATCCACAGCGAGAGCCCGCCCGATCCGGCCCAGAAGAGGAAAATTGCCGTGTAATACCGGCTCGGAACCACCAGCAGATGCAGGCGAACACGCTCTGCGACAAATTCGGGCGAGATCCGGCTGGTCACGATGCTGCCCATCGTCAGCAGCGCAAACAGTGCCAGGCCGGCGTACACGGTGACGAGTGCAGGCGCGCGGCAAAGCGCTGCCTTCACCAGAACGTAGATCGCGGCCACGAGAGCCACGCATCCGGCAACCATAGCCCACGTGATCGAAACGCTTGTCAAGGGGGCGGCGGCCAGCATGCCGAGAATGGGAATGCTTCGTCCCGGGTGCAGTAAAGCCGAAGCCACCCCCATGCCCAGGCCGGTCTCCGGCTGGTATCCGCGGAAATAGATTCCGAGCACCAACACTCCCGCCAGCAGGAGCGTGGCACGCACCCTGACACTCAGCCGCAAGACCCACGCCTGCAGAATCAGCACCGGCCAGACGAACGCCCCATTCGCGCTTGAGAGGGTACTCGTAATACCGGACAGGATGCAGGCGCCCAGCAGAACACCTTTCAGCGGCACCTGTTGCGAACAGGTCGCCAGCAGTAGAAATGCGGCCGTGGCACTGGTCCAGACCAGAAGATAGCCGACATATGCCGCCCAGATGAGACCTTCCATCTGTAGAGAGGAAAAGCTGAGCTGCAGGATCAACGCAGCCGCAATCACGAACAACGGTCTCATGGGCCGGCCGAAAACGCGCCAGGCGATCCATATCAACAGGCCGGCTTCCCCACCCTGCAGCGCCAGGTTGAGCATCAGGACGGGCGTATTCAGCCCCGAGAACCAGCGGATGTCCAGCACCTGGAGCAGTCGGGTCATTACCGGGCGGTGTCCCCAGTAGCTGTACCAGAGCCGCGTCCAGCGGTGCGCCAGAATCTCCCTCGCGTCGTCGAGGAAAGTCCACTGATCGCGCCACGGCACCTCGGATCGGGCTATCCACACGGTCCAGACAGTGATCCCGCTCAGGTAAAGCGCGATCCCGGCCAGAAGCCCCGCCACCGGCCACAACCAGCGATCCCACCGCCTCCCCGGCATTTACTTGTGCCTGTAGACGCGAATATAGTCGATATCGAAGGATGCGGGGAACACGGTGGATTCGTCCGGAAACCGCGTGGAAATGCTTCCCATGCCGCCCCCGACCGCCAGATCCAGCATCAGAAACATGGGCTGATGCGGGATGCCGTCGACCGATCGGAAGGTCTCCTTGCCATCGACAAACCAAACGATCTTGTCCGCATCCCACTCGATGGCGGCGGTATGGAACCCGTGGGAAAAATCCGAGCCCGGGAAAGCGTCGCCGAACGAACGCTCCGTTTGCTCCGTGCCCCAGTGGTTCGCAACCGCGATGGTTCCCGGAGCACTGCCGGCTACGTTGAGTATTTCGATCTTCGGCAGCGGGCCAAGCGGCACAGGGAGCAGCGCAAACGTCGAGTGCAGTCCGCGGCCCGCCGGAAGCCTGCACCGGATCTCGAACCGCCCGTAGGTCTGCGCGAAAGTGCCAAACGTCGTCGCCACGCCGGAGACATATTCGCGCTCTTTACCGTCATAGCGAACCGGCTTCGCCTCGGTTGTGCGTTGCGCGGTCAGATGCAACTGGCCGCCGCTGATCGTGACCGATTCCGGAGCAAACGCCTGCAACTGCCGGTCGCGCACCTTGCCCCACGGGTCGTGAGGCGACCAGTGCAGCAGATCCAGTTCCGTGCCGTTGAATTCGTCGTCGAACGTCAATTCCCAGTTCGCGTCCGCACTCGCATCCGGCGTCTGTGCCTTGCGGCCGGGCTTCTGCGCGGCGAGGAGCGCAGACAGGATGAGGAGCAGCGGCAGGAGGCGCATTGCAGCTCTCATTCTACGTGGACGCGCTGATGTAACCTAAAGGACAAAGACAAATGCGAATCCTCGTGGTGGAAGACGAGAAGCGAATCGCGGATTTTCTCGGCCGGGGTTTGCAGGGCGCGGGCTATGCCGTAGATGTGGCGCCGGACGGCGCAACCGCGCTGCAATTCACACACGACACCGATTACGATCTGGTCATTCTGGACCTCATGCTGCCGGATATGGACGGGCTGAGTGTGCTCGAACGCATCCGCAGCCGCCGCGCCGGTCCGCCGGTGCTGATTCTGAGCGCGCGCGGCGCCGTCGACGATCGCGTCAAAGGCCTTGAGACCGGCGCCGACGATTATCTGACCAAGCCTTTCGCTTTCGTGGAACTGCTGGCGCGCGTGCGCGCGCTGCTGCGGCGCGGACAGCCTTCACCCGAGAAACTCCAGGTTGCCGATCTCGTACTGGATTGCGCCCGGCGCAAAGTGCTGCGCGCGGCGGAAAACATCGAGCTCGCGCCCAAGGAATTCGGCATTCTGGAGTACATGATGCGCAACAAGGGGCGTCCCCTCAGCCGCACCATGATCGTCGAGCACGTCTGGGATATGGATTACGACGGTCTGACCAACATCGTCGACGTCTATATCCGGCACCTGCGCAGCAAGATCGACGATCGCTTCGCCCAGAAACTGATTCACACGGTTCGTGGCATTGGATACATGATCGAAGCGCCGCCGGACAAGGGCATGGCCCCGAAAGGGCCGCCGGAAAGCCAGCTGGAGACCCAGCCGTAGCTATCTCAGGCAGGCTGATCCGGCGCTGACTAATCGAGGAGCGGCTGCAGGAAGACTTCTTCCGAAACGCCTTTGGCGATCGCGGCTTCCTTGGTGCAGATCCAGTACTCGGCCTGCCAATGTTCCTGACGATCGTAAGGCGGACGATACACGAAGAAATCCGGAGCCCGGCGCCGAACCCGGGGCTCTGCCCGGCTCTCGTTTCCCAGGACAAACGCTTCGTGCAAGGCGGTCTCGTAGCTTTCAAACGGGCCGTCGATGTAATCGCGATGGTTGATGATGTGCCAGCTCATTGGAGCGGAATTCTTGTGCTTCCACTCCTTTGGATGGGAAGCACGGCTATGCGGTTTCAATTCGAAGAATCAGGGCCGCCTTTGTGCGCCATACATGATGCTGAGAATCACGGCTCGGCTCTCCACGCGGCCGTTGTAAAGTAGTTTCCGGAGGGCCTGGTGCCCGAACGCAAGCACATCACCCGCGGCCTTCGCTTCACCCTCACGGCAGTCTATACGATCGTATTCACGCTGCTTCTGGTCGCGGTGAGCCTTTTCTTCCGCCATAATCTGGCCTCGAACCTCGACCAGCAGGCGCGCGAGGATCTGGATCAGAACTGGGCCATCATCAAAGCTTATCTGCGTATCGTCAACGACAAAGGTCAGCAGGATTTCCACCCGATCTGGAATGCGGACGCGAGCGACCCGGAAGAGAGCGCGGCAGTCGCAGCCGTAAAAAAGGTGTACCTGATCACCGACGCGCAAGGCCGCATCATGGAAGGGTCGGCCGATTACAAGGGACTCGGACTCGATAACGCCAATCAGATTCGAAGCGTTTTGCAGGCTCCCGGCGCCATCTGGAGCGAACGGACCGACGAGGATGGAGTTCCGTACCTGATCCGTGCCAGCTACGTCAACGGCGAAGAGGAAACGACCCGGAAGTTCTACGTCGCTATCGGCACTTCGCTGGCGGATTCGAACAAGCTCCTGAGCCGCTTTACCTGGCAGGGTCTGGCACTTCTGCCTCTCGTCATCCTGACGGGCATCACCATTGGCTGGATCTTCGCCGGCCGCGCATTGACACCAGTGCTTGAAATCGCCGAAACGGCGCAGCGCATCTCCGGGTCGAACCTGAGCCTCCGTATTCCAGTGCGCGGCGCCGGCGATGAAGTGGACCGCCTCATCGAAACGTTTAACCAGATGATCGCGCGCATCGAGATCAACTTCAATCAGATCCGCCAGTTCTCGACCGATGTCTCGCACGAGCTCCGCACCCCGATCACCGTGGTTCGGGGCCAGCTGGAAGTCGCGCTTTTCACCGCCGAAACGGTGGAGCAGTACCGGGACGCCATCGTCAACTGCCTCTCCGATATCGAAAGACTCTCGCAGATTGTCCGCGCTTTGCTGCTTCTCTCGCAGGCTGAAACGGGTCAGGTGATTCTGCAGAAACAGCCCCTTGATCTGGTCGAATTAGCCGACAGCGTCGTCGATCAATTCCAGATTCCGGCCGAGGGCGCGGACGTAACGCTTCGTTTCCTGTCCCACATTCCCCATTGCACCGGAGAGTTCGATCGGGTACAGATCGAACGCATGCTTTCCAATCTGCTTTCGAATGCGGTTAAATTCACCCCGCCGGGCGGTGAGGTACGGGTCGTGATCGACCGCACGGAAAATGAGGTTGAGATCCGGGTGGAGGATACGGGCGAGGGTATCCCGGCCGAGCATCTGCCGCATATTTTCGACCGTTTCTACCGGGTCCGCGGCGCCGGAGAACAGGCTTCACCCGAAAAAGGTCTGGGGCTTGGTCTCAGCTTTGTCGCCTGGATCGTAAAGGCCCACGGCGGCGCAGTGGATGTTCTGAGCGAACCGGCCAAGGGCACGACATTCGTCGTGAGGCTCCCTCTCAGCGTTCCGGCGGCCGCCCGCCAGATTGATGAAGCCGGTTTAATCGAAACGGGGGCCTGAGTCCGGGGTTTTCCACTTATTCTGAATAAAGAGTGAAACGGGTCCTGGCGTACAGTTTGGTCGTCGTTTGGGGACTCGGATTCCCTGCGCTGACTCCCCTTCGTTCGCAGGAACCTGAGACCCCGGCGCCGAAAAAGGCCCCGGCTTCCGCCCTGATTTTCTCCGGAACCGTGACAAAATTGACGGACGATTCCGTTACGGTCGTGCGCAAGGTTCTGGGCCACGACGCTGTGACAAGAGTTTTCACCCGCGACGCCAATACGAAGGTTGAAGGCACGCTGCGCGAGAGCGCCCGGGTCACGGTGCGCTACAAATCGGCGGAAGACGGCGGCTTTTCCGCCGTCTACATCATTGTCAGATAGCGGGCGCCGGCCGAGGACCGCCCGCCCTGGTTCTGTTGAAGCCGTGTTATAATTGGGTTTCCCCCAATAGCCATGTTGCTGAGTATCAAGGAGTTGGAAGTTCGCAAATTACCGTTTGCGAAACACTGGCAGCCGGATGAGTTCGATTTTTCGGATTCCGGGGTGGTGCTCAAGGGGCAGTTGACTGCCGAGGGTTTGGCCGAACTTCTGCCGCACACCGGGGGTGAGGTCAGAGTCAAGGGCCGGGTCACGGCTGATCTTGAAACCGAATGCGACCGTTGCCTCGGACGCGCCGATTTTCACATCGACGCCCCCTTCGACCTCTTCTATCGGCCGCAGGGATCCATCGAGGACGGCGAAGGCGCCGAAGTGGCAATCGATGCGGGAGAAGCGGAAATGGGCTTCTATGAGTTGCCAGGCCTTCAACTCGAAGACATAATAAGAGAACAGCTTCTTTTGCAACTTCCGATGCAGCGAGTTTGCCGCGAGGATTGCAAAGGCATTTGCCCGATCTGTGGCGTCAACCGCAACGAAACCACGTGCGCCTGCCAGGCCCCTTCCGCCGACGACCGGTGGAGGGCTTTGAAGGATTTACAACATTTAAAGTAGTTTGAAGGAAATCGAAAGACCATGCCGAATCCGAAGAGACGACACTCGAACGCGCGTACACAAACGCGCCGAGCCCACGACGCACTACGAAAACCCGCGCACGCCGAGTGCCCGAACTGCCACGAACCCAAGGTGCCGCATCGCGTATGTCCCCACTGCGGTCAATACAAAGGCAGGGAAATAATCGAAACCGCCACGGAGTAAGAATTCGCCTAAACTGAACTAATGGTCACCATTGCAGTAGACGCGATGGGGGGCGATAAAGCCCCGGCGCCCGAAGTCGAAGGCGCGGTACTCGCCGCCCGCGAGTACGGTCATCGGATCCTGCTGGTCGGCGACGGCCCGGTCGTGGAACGCGAACTCGCAAACCATGAAGGCGCGGGCGAACTACCCCTCACGGTGGTGCATGCCTCCGAGCGCATCACCATGGACGATCACGCGGCGAAGGCTGCCCGCGGCAAGAAGTCCAGTTCCATGCACGTATGCGCGCGCCTCGCGGCGGAAGGTCAGGCAAACGGATTCCTCTCGGCCGGCAACACCGGCGCATGCATGGCCATCGCCAAGATGGTTTTCGGCAAAGTCCCCGGCGTCGACCGCCCCGCACTCTCCGGAGTTTTCCCCACCCACAAAGGAACGCCCGTGGTGGTGCTCGACGTCGGCGCGAACGTCGATTGCGAAGCCGAGATGCTGCAGCAGTTCGGACTCATGGGCGAGATCTATTCGCGGTTCGTGCTGAAGATCAAACGTCCCCGGGTTGGTCTGCTTTCGATAGGCGAAGAAGAACACAAAGGAAACGCGCTGACGAGAGACGCCACCCCGCTGCTGAAATCGCTCGGAATCAACTTTATCGGCAACGTCGAAGGACGCGATATCTTCTCGGGTCGCGCCGACGTTATCGTCTGCGACGGGTTCGTCGGCAATGTGGCCCTCAAGGTGAGCGAAGGCTTGTCGGAGATGATCCGCAGTATGCTGCGCGAATCGCTGGAAGCCACGGTTACCCGGAAGATCGGCTATGCCCTGTCGCGATCCGCCTACACGGACTTCAAAAAGCGTGTGGATTACGCCGAGTACGGCGGGGCGCCGCTGCTGGGCGTCAAGGGCGTCTGTATCATTTGCCACGGGCGGTCCGACTCGAACGCCATCAAGAACGCCATTCGCGTCGCGGCCGACTTTGCATCCAGCAACATGAATCAGCGCATCGAAGAAGAGTTGCGTGAATTCGCGAAAGCGGGGTAGTTGAATGCGCCGGTTTCTGCTGCTGCTTCTTTTCGCCTCTGCTGCGTTTGCGCAGAGCGAACAGTTTAATCATGTCCAGTGGAAGCTGACGTTCGATCCGGCATCCGCCGCTCCCGGCGCAACCGTCCTCGGACAACTCGAAGCGACGGTGGACCCCGAGTGGCACATGTACTCACTGACCACTCCACCCGGCCCGATCCCCACCACGATCGCGTTGAAAGACAGCCCGGCAATCGATCAGTTCACCATCTTCGAGCCGCCGCCCGTACGAAAATTCGATCCAAACTTCAATGTCGATACCGAGACATACGAAGGCAGGCAGGTTTTCCTCGTCCGCATCCGGTTGAAAAAGGATCTGCCGCCCGGCCCGTTCACGATCACTTTCGTGCCCCGTTATCAGACCTGCAGCGGGACCTCCTGCATTCCCCCGCGCACCCGCGCCGTGAGCGCAGCGTTGACTGCCGTCGCTTCGGCGCCAGGGGCAGCGATCAACATACCCGCCGGATACATCGAAGCCAAACCTGAAGCTCCCAGACCGGTCGGGCAGGCGACGGGTGCCGGCGCAACCGCCGACGGCAGCGGCCTCGCCGCGTTCCTCGCTCTCGCTTTCGGTTTCGGTCTCGCCGCGATCTTTACGCCGTGCGTGTTTCCCATGATCCCGATCACGATGTCGTACTTCGTGGGACAGCGCGGCGGGTTCCGGCACGCCGTAACGTTCTGTCTGGGCATCATCGTTCTGTTCAGCGGACTCGGTTTAATCCTGACGCTTGCTCTGGGTCCGGCGGCAGTGGTTCAACTGGGGTCAAACGCCTGGGTCAACGGATTCATTGCGCTGATCTTCTTCGTCTTCGGCCTGAGTCTGCTCGGTGCTTTCGAAATCACTATTCCATCCGGCATTCTGACGAAACTGAACGATGCTTCCGGACAAGGCGGGTTTGCCGGTACGCTGCTGATGGGCCTCACGTTCGCGCTGGCTTCTTTCGCCTGCGTCGGACCATTTATGGGAACGCTGCTGGCCGCCTCCGTCGGCGATGACAAGCTGCGGCCGGTTCTGGGGATGCTCGTCTTCGCCAGCGGCCTGGCACTGCCCTTCTTCTTCCTTGCCCTTTTTCCCAGGTATCTGGAGAAGTTGCCGCGCTCCGGAGAATGGCTGTCGCGGGTCAAGGTCGTAATGGGATTCTTCGTGCTCGCCGCCATGCTGAAGTACCTCTATAGCCTGGACGCGGTGCTCCAGACCGGTTTTCTGACGCGCGAGCGCTTCCTCGCCGCATGGGTCGTGCTGTTCGCTATGGCCGGCTTCTACCTCCTGGGATTCGTGCGCTTGCCCGGGATTTCGCGGGACACGGAACTCGGAGTGCTGCGCCTGCTGATCGGCATCGTGTTCGTCGTCTTCGGGCTCAGCCTGGTTCCCGGCATGTTCGGCGCGAAGCTGGGGGAAATTGAAGCCTATATTCCCCCGCCCGCGAATGGAACCGGCAGCGGGGATCTGGCCTGGGTCGAAAACGATCTGCCGTCAGCGTTCGCCAGAGCGAGGGCGGAGGGCAAGATGGTGCTGGTCAATTTCACCGGCTACGCTTGCACAAACTGCCATTGGATGAAAGCCAACATGTTTACCAAGCCGGAAATCGCGCCGGTGATGAAAAACATGGTGCTGGTGGACCTGTATACCGACGGCACGGACGCGGCTTCCGAAACCAATCAGAAGCTGGAGGAAGAGAAGTTCAAGACCGTCGCCATTCCGTTCTACGTCCTTTACGACGCGAATCAGAACGTGCTCGCGACATTCCCCGGCCTTACGCGCAAGCCCGAGGAGTATTTGTCGTTCCTGAACACGAAGGCGGCCGCGGCTCCGGCGCCTCTGAACGCTGCCAATCCTGCCCTCGATGGAACGCCCTTCAAGACCCTCGACGGCTCGGCGCTTTCAACCGCCGATTGGAAGGGCAAGGTTGTAGTGCTGAATTACTGGGCGACGTGGTGCGTTCCCTGCCGCTCCGAGATCCCGGAATTCAATCGCATCCACGACGAACTCGCATCCCAGGGCGTCGAGGTCGTCGGCATTTCGATGGACGAGGATGGCGCGGCGGCCGTGAAGCCCTTCCTGGATAAGAATCGGATGAACTACACCGTCGGGCTCGGCTCCGGCTCAATGGACACGCTGCCAGTGACCGTGGTGCTCGATCGAAACGGGAACACGATAGAGCGCTTCGGCCAACTCGTCACTCCCGACCAGATCCGCGCCGCGATCACCAAAGCCAGAAACGCGGGCTGATCTCTCCTGGCGTCCGTCGATCACGATCTGCTATCGTCCGACGATCAAGATCTCAAAGCTGTCGGGCAGCGCCTGTGCCCTGCCTGCCCTGCCCCCGCCCGCGGGAGGCGCCGGAGCTGGCCCATACTCGGCTGCCGGCAGATAGAGCTTATGCGCTTTCTGGTCCGCGCCAATGGTGCGGGCGCTCGGTTGCGTGGGAATCGTGGCCACCGGCTCGAACATGCCGGGCGACGTTGCCCCGACCATGGTAATCGTACCGTCTCTGCCGTTCGCGCTGAAGGCATAACCGTCGTCGAAGGCGACGCCATCCGGGCCCAAGCCGATCGCGGGCGTGGCAATAACCTTGGCCGCTGCCGGGTCGCTGACGATCATCATCTTATTGCCGCATACCGAAAACAAATAGCTGTTCTTCGGGTTGATGGCAAGACCGCTCGGACCCTCGCAGGGCGCGATCGAGAAGTGTTTCGTCACCGTAGCAGTCGCCGCATCCAGCTCGCCGATTTCGTTCTTGTCTTCGATATTGAAGTAGATGTGCCCTTTGCCATCTACCTGCGCGAACTCGGGCTTGCCGCCCAGCGGGATCGAAGCGGTGACGATGTCCCCGGTTTTGGCATCGAACTCGGTCGAGTCGCCGCTGCGGCCATTGAAGGTGAAAACACGGTGTGAGACCGGCTCGTAAACGATCGAATCCGGATTGGTGCCGGTCTTGACCTTCCCCAGCACCTTCAGCGTCTTCAGATCGAAGATGGTGACGTCATTGTCCATGCCATCGCTGGTAAAGCCCCGGCCCAGATCGTCCGCGACGGCAATTCCGTGCACGCCCTTCGTGTCCGGGATCGTGCCGACGACCTTATCGGTGTTCGTATCGACGACTTCGGTCTGCGTCCCGTGGGAAACGTAGAGGCGGTGGTTCGCGGCGTCCACATAAACGTAGTCCCAGCGGCCGGCGCCGCCGATCTTGATCTTGCCGATGACCTTGTACGACGGAGGCGCAGCGGTCGCCGCCGCGGTAAGTGCCAACACGAGGAGGAATTTCATTCGATGCTCCTCAATCACACTACCGCATTCCGCCGCCTTATGGTTGGCCTCGTTCCGTCAGCGGGCATGAAAGCCCTGCTGACGGAACATACCGCGTGAGCTACCGCCGGACCTCGGCAAGTTTTGCTTCCGAGATCAAGGGCCGGGCGCAGTCCGTAAGTACGCTGTCGGCGTTTTCCTCCTCCGCCAGCGATTTACTCAGCAACTGCGCGATATCCGGGTGGCCCAGTTGCTGCGCCATTGTGCGCGCCGTGCCGTACGCCGCGATCTCGTAATGCTCCACCTTCTGCGCGGCCGCGATCAGGGCGAGATCCCTGGCCGAAGGCTCTTTATCCTTCGACTCCGCGATCATCTCCTCACCCTCGTCGATGATCCCGGCCATTCCTTTGCAAATCTTCCCCTTCGCGGTAATGCCCAGAATTCCAAAGGCCTGGTGCAACCGGTCGACCTGCGCCTTCGTTTCCTCCAGATGGGTCTCGAAAGCCGTTTTCAGAGCCGGCGATTCCGCGTTCCGGATCATCTTCGGCAATGCCTTGACGATCTGGCCTTCCGCGTTGAGCATGTCCTGCAGTTCCTCGATCAGCAACTCCCGCAGCAATTCGGGTTCGCCGTTCTGCGCGTGCTGCTGGGCGCGTACGCCGCGGTTGCCGTGTCCGTCTCCATCCACCGAGACGACGGGTGATTCGACGAACTCCCAGTCCCCGCCTTGATTCCAGGGCCCGCGCGCGTCGATTTCGCCGTCCTCTCCCTGCCCTGTCGAATCGTTGAAGTATTGATTCACGAGGCGCGGAGTCGGTGCGATCTGGCCGATCGAGAACCGAGGCTTGCCCATGCTCTCGAGCGCTGCTGTGAACGCCTTCATATGCGTGATCTCGCGGGTCATCAGGAACTGTAATGCATCTTTCGTCCCCGCGTCTTCGCAAAAATCGATCAGGCGCTCATAGACGATCTTCGCGCGCGCCTCGGCCGCGATGTTGCTGCGCAGGTCGACGTCGAGTTCCCCTGTGATCTTCAGATAATCCGCCGTCCAGGCGTTGCCCTGGGAGTTAAAGAGGCTCACACCGCCGCCGCCCGCGATGGCTACCAGAGGATCGGCCTCCGCCGCGTCCCGGCCGAACTTCGTAGGCTTCAAATGCATGCGGGCCAGCGTGCCGACGATCTCGAGGTGACTCAACTCCTCGGTGCCGATATCCATCAACAGATCCTTCCGCGCCGCATCTTCACAATTCAAACCCTGAATGGAATATTGCATTGCCGCCGCCAGTTCGCCGTTTGCTCCGCCGAACTGCTCGAGCAGCATGTTGCCGAATTTCGGATCTGGTGCATCGACCCGAACCGTGTACATAAGCTTTTTTATGTGGTGATACATTTATGAGTTCTCCTTGGGTGAGTAATCGTCGATTACCGGGGCTGATGCGTGCACGACCCGTTCCACTCGATTACTTACGCTGCCCTGCCGGGCTGGAGGTAACGCTCCGCGTCTTTCCGCCCGAGAGCGGTTGCCGCCCGCATCCAAATCGTATGCAGAATCCTGCTGCCCGCACCGCGCTCCGCGTGAACCGCGCGCGGCAGAGCCCCGTTTACCATCCCGAGCAGGTCTGTCGCGAGCCCTGGAAATACGCCGTGGAAAAGCGACAGTACGTTCGCCGGTATACCCAGGATACGCTCGGCTCGCCCTGCAATCGTCGCGCGCACAATCTGCCGGGCCGCGCAATCCGCGTCCATCGAGAGGCCGGGCAGACTCGCGCTGAGGCTGAACCAGGCCGCCTCGTCTCCGCTTTCTCCTTTGAACTGTGCGTTCCCGTAAGAGCCCGTGCGCATTAATCCGGGCGCGATTGTGATCACCTTGACGCCGGTTCCCTGCAATTCCGCTCGTAGTCCTTCGGAGAAAGCGACGGCGGCGGACTTCGCGCAGCTGTAAGGCACCAGATGCGGAATGCTGACCTTGCCGCCGATCGACGTGATATTCACGATTCGACCCTGCCCGCGTTCGCGCATGTGTCGAAGCACGGCGAGAGCGGTATGCACGGAACCCCAGAACATCACGTCCATCGTCTTTTGAAAATCATCGAGGGTCATGCTTTCAAGCGGACCCACCTGAATCACGCCCGCGTTGTTCACCAGCACATCGATTCGCCCATAACGCGCCAGAACTTCCTCGACCATGTGTCCGACCCGCTGGCGGTCAGTTACGTCGCAGGGCGTGGTCAGCACGTCGTAGCGCACGAGGTCCTGTTTTGCCGACTCCAGCTCGAGCACGTTTCTGGCGCAGAGAATCAGGCGGCTTCCACGAGCGCCAAACTCGCGCGCGAGCGCCAGACCCAGCCCCCGCGAACCGCCGGTGATCAACACCACCTTTCCGCGCAGATCCATCGCCTCCCGTTTCCCGCGCTTTAATGCCGCGCCAACGCCCAACGCTGCCAAAGCGGAACCAAATAGAATTTTTCGTGTCATTTTTTTGAGCTCCGGCCTAAGCCGCGCGCGTGCTTTCCCGGCTCTTGTACCGCCCCATCAGAAGAGCCTCTTCGATCACATGGCCCTCGATCGCGCCATCGAGCTCCTGCCGGCTCAATCCGGGAGGCATATCGGTTTCGGTGTCGAGCGCGTAAAGATGGAAGAAATAGCGATGTGTTCCGCTGGGCGGTTGCGGCCCGTCATATCCGATATTGCCGAATCCGTTGAGCCCCTGCCGAGCGCCGTTCGAAAGCTCGCCGGTGGATGAAACATGCTCCGGCAACCCGGTCGATCCCGGCTTCATGCCGTAGACGATCCAATGCGTAAATAATCCCGCCGGCGCGTCCGGATCGTCGACAATCAGCACCAGACTTCTCGTATCCTTCGGAACTCCCGTCCACGAAAGCGCGGGAGAGATGTTGCCGCCATTTCTCGAATAATGCCCGGGAATACTACCTTCGTTCCCGAATGCGCTGCTTTTCAGTTCGAGGCTCATGTTACGCTCCTTTGTGTAGGAACCGGGGTGCAATCTCACTGCCACGGAAGCCGCGTATAGATCAATACTTCTGATAGTCGATATGCGGCTCGGAGTATTGACCGAACGTACCAAATCCTGCCACATTCAGAGGGGGCGAAGAGATGGGAGCGCTGGCGAGAATCCTGAGGTTGAAATCGCGTCAGGGGAACGTCGTACGCATCGACAGTTCCGCGCCGGCACAAAAGACGGCGTCCCTGTGCCGCCAGTTGCTGGTGGATGGAGGCGGCGTCGCAGCCAGCCATCTGGCGGCGGAAATCCTCCAGTTGTACCGGTCGTTCGCACCGGATGGCCGCCGCGAGTTTTTCGAGTTGCTCGTCAAAGACTTCTCGCCGGACCCGAATTACGTAGGTCTCGCCGCTGAAGCGTACCGGAACGAACCCTCGGCGGCAAACCTGCAGCGCCTGCAAACGGTGGTTGAACCGCCGCGGCAGGAACTGTTCCGCCGCCTGAATATGGCTCCCGAAGGCACGCGGGAACTGGTGGAAATGCGCAGCCAGTTACTTGCCGAAGTGGACGGAAATCCCCATCTCGAGCCCGTCGCGGCGGATCTCGGGCGTGTTCTGGCGTCCTGGTTCAACACCGGTTTTCTGACGCTACAGCGAATCGACTGGCACACATCGGCTGTGATCCTGGAAAAATTGATCGCCTGGGAGGCTGTGCACGAAATCCACGGCTGGGAGGATCTCCGCCGGCGTCTCGAAGCGGACCGCCGCTGCTACGCCTTCTTTCACTCCGCCTTGCCCGACGACCCGTTGATTTTTATCGAAGTCGCTCTCACCCGGGGCATGAGCGATCGCGTGCAGCCCCTGCTCGATCCGAACTCCCAGGTCGGAGATCCGGATTCCGCCGACCACGCCATCTTCTACTCGATTACCAACTGTCAGCAGGGGCTGCGCGGAGTGCCCTTCGGCAGTTTCCTGATCAAGCAGGTGGTCGAGGATCTGCAGCGGAACCTGCCGCGCCTGCGCACCTATGCGACGCTGTCACCCATCCCCGGATTTCGAAAATGGCTGAATAAAGAAGCCGGGGCGGCCGATATTCGGGCGCTGTTGGATGGGCCGAACAGAATTGAAATGGATCAATGGCCGGCGGAATCGCGGGAAAGGCTGCTTTCCGCCTGCGCCTTTTACCTGCTGCACGCCAAACGCGAGAACGAGCCGCTCGATTCGGTGGCGCGTTTTCATCTGAAGAATGGCGCGCGGCTGGAGCGCCTCGACTGGATGGGCGATGTATCTTCCAGCGGAATCGCACAGTCCGCCGGACTCATGGCGAACTACGTCTATGAGCCGGGCGCACTGCAGCGCAATCACGAACGCTACGCCCGCGAGGGCGAGATAGCCGTTTCCAGCCGGATCGAGCGCCTGGCCCGGCGCATGTCCCGCAAGTAGCGGGACGAATCGCCGCCGGCAGCAATGCACCCGTTCTTACGTGCGCACGGTGATCTCGTTTGAGGTCAGCACGGCGCCATCCGCCGGACGGCAGGAAACCCGGACGCGATAACTCTCGCCTTTCCGCATCGCATACAAGATGCCGAGCGGCAGGTCCGTCTCTCTCGCCTCGCCGCTTCCGAGCGACACTTCCAGCTTTTCGGTCTTCCGCTCGGCCTTCAGAAACTGGGTTCCATAGGCGCTGAGCGGCACGTCTGAACCGTTCCGGTCCGTGATCCGGGCCTCGTAGAAAAACAGCCAGCCGGGAACCACGAGCGTCGTTCGTTCCGGCGCGTCGTTCCGTATCACGACCGAAAGCACGGCTTTCTGCGTCGGGTCTTCGCGGGGCATCTCGCGAATCGAGAGAGTGTAACCGGCCACGGCCGCGCCCCACCCCCTGCCGGTCATGTCGATGACCTTCGGCGGGTCGTCCCGCAGCACCAGTCCCAGATTGGCCAGGAAGTTATAGAAGCTTTCGAATGATTTCGCTATTGCCACAGTTCCTGCAGTACGCGCCCGATGGAGCCGCTCGGCTCTTCCACCCCCGCAATCGCGGCCAGCGTCGGCGCAATATCGTTCACCGCTATTTTTTCATAGTAGTGTCCGGCTTTGATTCCGGGTCCGAGAAAGATCACGGGCACATGCGTATCGTAATCGAATGGCGTGCCGTGTGACGTCCCCGTTGCCCCGAACAGGTAATACGGGTCCTGTATGACATATAAGTCACCGGAGCGCGGGCCGAAGTAGCCGTACATTATCGCCGTTCCCACGGGATCGCGGCTCACTTCGCCCAGACGCACCTCGGTCGCCGTATAAACGCGGAAAACATGAGGCAGAGCGCGCACCGCGTCGGCCGCTGTCCGCTCCACATCCGCTTCGTTCGCCTGGTATTTCTGAACGAGCGTGTGATCCAGATAAGGCATTTCCCCCACAATCGCCGCGACCCAGTTTCCGGGACCGTATCTGGCGGACAGAGCCCGCTCAATGGCATCTCTCACGGCGCCGGCGTTGATGCGGCCTC
>CAWBIS010000016.1:0-11463 GCA_963788485.1 Terriglobia bacterium | reverse complement strand
AGCAACTCGCCGGAGTAACGACGGCGGAATACTACGCGGGCTTTCAGTGCCGGGTCAACCGGCTGAAGAACGAATTTCTGGGTTTTCTTTTGAAAGCCAGGTCGGAGGGAAAGGGGGTCGCGGCCTATGGCGCCGCCGCCAAAGGCAACACGCTGATGAACTATGCCGGAGTCCGCCCGGACCTGATCGGCTTCGTAGTGGATCGCAATCCCGCGAAGCAAGGTAAATACATGCCGGGAAGCCGCATTCCAATCGTCGACGAGACGCGGTTGTGTGATGCGAAGCCGGATTACGTAGTCATCCTGCCCTGGAACCTCGCAGACGAAATCACGCGGCAGCTGGAATACGTGAGAGCATGGGGTGGAACGTTCGTCACGGCGGTACCGCGGCTGCGGGTCGCGGCATGAAACTCGCCATTACCGGGGCAACGGGATTCATCGGGCGGCATGTAGTCGCCGAACTGGATCGCAGATCCATTTCCGCTGTGCTGGCATGCAGGCAGTCGCCGGCTATTCCCTCGGGGCTGGAGCGACACACTCTCGTGCACCTGGATCTTAATGACCCCTCGCCTCGGGTTTTCGACGCACTGGATCGCCCGGATGTCCTGGTGCACCTGGCATGGGGGGGATTGCCGAATTACATGTCGCTTCACCATTATGAGGAACAGTTGCCCCTGCATTACGGTTTTCTGAAGCGGATGATTGAATCCGGACTTGCCAATCTGCTGGTCACCGGCACATGCTTCGAATACGGCATGCGATCCGGGCCCCTTCGCGAGGATTGCGAGAGTTCCCCGGCCACGCCTTATGGCTTCGCCAAAGATATGCTTCGCCGTCAGCTTGAGTATCTCCGGCAGAAGAAACCTTTCAACCTGACCTGGGCCAGATTGTTCTACGTGTACGGGCAAGGGCAGGCGGAAAGCTCGCTGCTGCCCCAGCTCCGCAAGGCGGCGGACAAGGGCGACCCGACATTTAATATGTCCGGTGGCGAACAACTTCGCGACTACCTTCCCGTTGAGGACGTAGCTGGCACGATCGTATCTCTGGCCTTGAGTCCTCGGGCAAACGGGCTCGTCAACGTATGCTCAGGCATACCGGTTTCGGTTCGTAAGCTGGTCGAGCGGTGGATCGCGGAAAACTCCTGGAATATCCAATTGAACCTCGGCTATTATCCATATCCGTCTTACGAGCCCCTCGCATTCTGGGGCGACCGGACAAAGCTCGATTGCTGCATGGGGATTCGATGAACGCCCCGATGTACTGCGCCGAACAACTGCCGGTGTTTCAGAACAGGATGTTTCATTCCAGGGCGGAGGCCAGGAACTGCACCAAGGGAGACGTGGTGCTCGTCCAGGATCCAGCGTCGGGGCTGATCTCGAACCGCAGCTTCCGCCCGGAGTTGGTGCGGTACGATTCCGATTACCACAATGAACAGGACCTCAGCCGCGTATTCCAGACCCATCTGCAAAATGTTTCTGAAATAATTATGGAGCATTTTCAGAAGTGCTCGTTGCTGGAGATTGGTTGCGGCAAGGGCCACTTTCTGGAAATGCTCCAGCGCCTCGGCTTCGAGGTAACGGGTCTTGACCCCGCCTATGAGGGTTCCAACCCGGCAATCGTGAAAGAATATTTCAGCCCGGCCGTGGGCTTGACCGGCGACGGAATTATTCTGCGCCACGTCCTCGAGCATGTGCAGGACCCGGTTTCCTTTCTCGCGAGCGTGCGCCAGGCCAACGGAGGAAGCGGACGGATCTATATTGAAGTTCCCTGCTTCGATTGGATCTGTAATAATCGCGCCTGGTTCGATATTTGCTACGAACACGTAAATTACTTCCGGCTTTCTGATTTTGAACGTATGTTCGGCCGAATTTATGCCCTTGGGCATTGCTTCAGCGGCCAATATCTGTATGTCGTCGCGGATCTCGCCGCGCTCCGCGCTCCGTCCGCTGACGGTACAGCTCCATTTGCGTTTCCCGCCAATTTTCTGGACAACGTTAATAAATATGCGGCGAGGTTAAAGACGCAGGAGAAGACGCGTCGCGCCGTTTGGGGAGCTGCGACAAAAGGAGTCATCTTCACCTTATTCATGGAACGCGCTGGCGCGCAGATCGATATGGTGGTCGACATTAACCCCGCCAAGCAGGGCAGGTTCCTCGCCGCCACCGGACTTCAGGTGCAATCGCCGGAGGTGGCCATGAAGACCCTCCCGCACGGTACGCAAGTATATGTCATGAACGGAAACTATCTGGACGAAATCAGAGTATTGACAAACGGCCAATTCGATTGCCTGGCGGTGGATCATGAAAGCTTTTGAGCACGAAGTCAGGGAACGAATCGAAGCGAATGGCCGGAACGAAAACCTCCAGGCCAGCGCCCGTGCGCTCATGCAAGCCTCGCTCGGCCCGAATTATTCGTACAATTTTTCCTGGCTCGGACGCCCGATCATCCAGTATCCCCAGGATATTGTCGCTATGCAGGAGCTGATCTGGGCTATTCAACCCGATCTGATTATCGAAACGGGTATTGCCCACGGCGGCTCCCTGATCTTTTCCGCTTCGATGCTCGAATTGAACGCAGCTTGCGGCGGTCCAGACGAGGCGGAAGTGCTTGGGATCGACATCGACATACGGGACCACAACCGGAAAGCGATTGAAGATCACAAAATGTTCAAACGAGTTTCCATGATCCAGGGATCGAGCATTGCTCCCGAGGTGATCGAACAGGTCAGGCACAAGGCGGTCGGCAAGGAGCGAGTACTTGTTTGCCTCGACAGCAATCACACCCACGATCATGTGTACGCTGAACTGGTGGCTTATGCGCCGTTGACGTCGGTCGGCAGCTATTGCGTGGTATTTGACACCATAATCGAAGATTTGCCTTCCGAGACCTCAATGGCCCGTCCGTGGGGTAAGGGGAATAACCCTGGAACGGCGGTCCGGGAGTTCCTCAAAACGCATCCCGAATTCGAGATTGACAAAAGTATCGATAACAAGCTGCTTGTCAGCGTCGCTCCGGAAGGTTATTTGAAGCGCGTGGCATGACTCACGGATGGTGATGAACGCATCGCTGAAACAAAACGTCCTCGCCAACGGACTTGGCCAGGGATGGCGCACGGTGATGAGCTTCGCGTTCATTCCCCTCTACGTTCGTTATCTCGGGATCGAGGCCTATGGTCTGATTGGCATTTTCGCCCTGGTTCAGGCCTGGCTTGTCCTGCTTGATATGGGGCTGCGCCCGGCTCTCGGTCGCGAAATGGCGCGATTCAAAGGCGGCGCTCACAGCCCTCAGTCGATCCGGAATCTGCTTCGAACAGTCGAATTTGCCGGCATCGGAATCGCGGCCGTTATTGCCCTCAGTATCTGGGCCGCATCTCGATGGCTCGCAGCCGACTGGCTCCGTGCCGATAAACTTCCCGTTGCGGTCGTCGCCCGCGCCTTTACCGTGATGGGCGCTGTGACGGCGCTCCGCTTCATCGAGGATATCTACGTCAGTTGCCTCGCGGGATTGGAACTCCAGGTAACGCAGAACGCCGTAACCAGTCTTATGGCGACCGTACGCGGTTTGGGTGCGGCCGCAATTCTGGCGTGGGTTTCTCCGACCATTGAAGCATTCTTTATATGGCAGGGCACAATATCGTTGGTTACGGTTGGGTTGTTTGCGGGCACCGTTTACCACGCGCTGCCACAAGCTCCCCGGCGAGCACATCCGTCTGTGGCTTCGTTGCGCGAAATCAGACGATTCGCGGCGGGGATGGTGATCATCACCTGTCTGGCGCTGCTGCTGACTCAGGTAGACAAAGTCCTTCTGTCACGCCTGTTGACGCTCAAGGCATACGGCTATTACGTTCTGGCCGGCGTCGTGGCGAACGGCCTTAGCGCGCTGTCGGCGCCGGTAACAGCGGCCTTCTATCCGCGCTTTACGGCTCTCGCGACACTCGATAATCAAGCCGCCCTCCGAGTAGCCTATCACCAGGGTTCCCAGCTGGTTGCGGTGCTCCTGGGCTCAGCCGCCGCCGTGCTGATCGTTTTCCGCAACCAGGCCGTCCTCCTTTGGACGCGCGACCCCGCGCTCGCCAGACAAGTAGCGCCACTTATGGCTGTTTTGACGCTGGGGACGCTATTGAACGGGCTGGTTTCGATTCCATATCAGTTGATGCTGGCCCATGGATGGACCGCCCTCACCATAAGAATCAACTTTATTGCTGTAAGCATCCTGGTCCCCGCCATTATCTGGACAGTACCGCATTTTGGATCCATGGGGGCGGCATGGATCTGGGTGATCTTAAACGCCAGCTACGTCGCGTTCACCGTTTCTCTGATGCATACTCGAATATTGCCTGGCGAGAGGTGGCGATGGTATGGCGAGGACGTTGCGTTGCCGTTGCTGGTCGCGACGGCCACCGCGTTCCTCTTCCGCCAGCTTATCCCTTCATCTTTGGGTGTGCCCGCGCAGATCGTTGCCCTCGGTTTGGCCTCGGCCCTCGTACTTCTCGCGACGGCGATATCGGCGCCTGCCGTGCGACAGCAGCTTATCCGTTACTCTCCCACCACTCTCAAGGTGATGATTGCGCGGCAGCCTTCGGTGGATAGCGTGGGAGGCTCCTGATGCCGAGGTTGTCTGTCATTATTCCTACCCGGGAACGCTCGGACACGCTTTTTCATACGATCCGAACCCTCGTCGATCAGGACTACGCCGATTGCGAGTTCCTCATCAGCGACAACGCCAGCCAGGATGGGACGCTGGATGTTGTTCGGTCGTTTTCAGACCCGCGCATACGTTATGTCAATACTGGCTCCAGACTCAGTATGTCTGACAACTGGGAGTTTGCGCTGGGGCATTCCCGAGGCGAGATCCTGACGTATATCGGCGACGACGACGGTTTTCTTCCGGGGGCGCTCGGGAAGGCTGTGCGTTTGCTGGATCAGTCCCGTAAGAGTGCGTTGGTATGGGAAAAAGTCGTTTATTACTGGCCCGAACATGTTGACGAGGGTATAAGAAACCTGTTTTCTTTGCGGTCTGGAAATCAAATCCGAGTGGTTCGCGGCCGGCAAAAGCTCGCGAAAATCATGAGTTTCCGCTCGTCCTCCGAACACCACTGGCTTCCGTGCATTTATAACGCGATTGTCCCAAGAGCGCTCGTGGAAAAAGTCAGGGATTCGTCAGTGACAGGCTTATTTTTTAATTCGATAGCGCCTGATATTCATTCCGGAATTGTTCTCAGCATGATTGTAGGGGAGTATCTGCTATCCGAACATCAGTTTTCCGTCGGTGGCGTCTCTCATCACAGTAACGGACTGTCTTCCTTTAAGCGCAATACAGAATCCGCGAACCCATCGACCTCCTTCCTTAAGGAAAATTCCCGAGAATATGACCGCCGCCTGAAAGTGGCGGGCTCGGTCGCGACCTACGTCATGGGGGAGTACCTTCTCGCGAAGGAATCTCTGCCGACGTTCGGCTTTCCCGAACCGCGCTGGGACCGTTACATTCACGCTGTAATCCGCAGCGCGAGAAACAGCCCGCTCGCCGACGAGATCCTTGAGTCGGCTTCCTACACTGCCAAAACAGTAGGGCTGAATATTCGCGTGCCTGCGCGCGTTCAGATGAACGGGAATGCCCAACCCGTCACGACCCTTCAAGGCAACCTTATCAGGTTTAAAGCGCCTGTGGGAATGGTGAAAAACGTATATGACGCCTGTCAGTTGATTTCAGGGATGCTCGCGCCACCGGTTGAAGGAAACGCGGGCACAACCCTGATCAGGTCTCTCAGGAACATCGGAGCATGCGCTTTCTCGGAAGCGAAAATGCTGTATAAGTCTCTATAACAGCTGAAGCTTAGGCTTGGAGACCAGCCATGGCGAACAACTACCGGTCGCCGACGCTCGCTGTCGGCTCCAAAACGGCGCGTCAGGGCACGTCAGCCAGTCTGAATATCGGCGATTGCATACTCGTAGGCACGCCTCCCGCAGACGGCTGCCTCAGTATGGATCTGTATGCACGCGACGTGTCGGAAGCTTTTGGTCGGGTCTTTCCGTCGCTTAGCCACATATTGCTGCAGCCTGGCGGTGAGACCGCGCCGTGGATACAAAAGCAATACCTTCGCTATTCCGGGTATCCGAAGCTGCTTCGGCGCGAGATCCGGACCCGAAAGGCCTCGGTTGTTCATGTACTTGACCATAGCTATGCCCACCTCTGCCGAGTGGCTGAAAAGACGATCGTGACCTGTCACGATATCGCGGATCTGAAGGTGTCGAGTCTGACATTTTGGCAGTCGGCTCTCTGGAAGTGGCGCATAAGTGGCCTTCGTCGCGCTGCCCGAATTGTCGCGATGTCCGAAAACACGGCTCGCGACCTCAGGGAACTGCTGGAGATCCCGCCGGAACAGATCGTCGTCAATTATTCCGGCGTTTCCGGCCGCTTCACTCCATCGCAGGCGCCGCCGGAGGCCGAATGCGCGAGACGAACTGCGTCGCGTTCGTGGGGAAAGATTCTTATTCCTGCACGTGGGAAACAACACTACGCGGAAGAATATCCCCCTCCTGCTCCGGGCGCTTTCGATTCTGAGGCGGCATCATCCATCGGTGACGCTCGTGAAAGTCGGCGACCCCCTCGCCAGTGGCGAAAATGCGGAGCTTGTAGAGCAGCTGAATCTTACCGGCAATCTGATCGAACTTGGAAGGATTGAGGACGAAGCCCTGGTAGAGGTGTATCGCTCAGTAGACTGCATGGTGTTTCCCTCTCTATACGAGGGGTTTGGTCGCCCGGTAGTCGAAGCCCAGGCGTGCGGAACGCCTTGCATTCTGGCGCGCTCCTCCAGCCTCGAGGAGGTTGGGGGAAGCGCGGCTCTCTATCACGATCCCTCCAGCGCGGAGGATCTTGCGAATTGCATGAAAGAAGTTTTGGAGCGCGAGACGCTGCGGTTCGATTTGGCGGCGCGCGGATTTGTCAATGCTCGGCGCTTCAGCTGGGACAACCACGCCCAAAAGCTTGTGGATATCTATTTCGATGTCTATGCGCCTGCCTCTATCCGGATTTCCTCGTGAATCCCTCAAGTTCAGCCGGCAGGACAAGCGCCTCCACAATATCTTTTCGGTTAATGTCGAAAGGCTTGAGCGCGAAGTACGGTTGCGACCGGGAACTCACGACCTCAAACAGCAGATGATTCGGGTAGAGCAGCGTCTGAAGTCGCTCGGCGGTTTCGAAGCCGCTCCTGGTGGGGCCTTGAATTTCCATCAGCATGGGTGGCCGGTCCCGCAGCAATGTGCATCTCAGTCCCTCGATCACCCTGGACTCATATCCCTCCACATCCATCTTGAGGAGCGAGATGGAGGGCAGATTATTCGCCTCGAAAAACTCGTCCCCCTTCGCAACTTCAACGGCTATAACCTCCTGCGCCGCATTCGGAGGGAGCCAATCGCCGAGAGTGCCCGTCCCTGTGTTCGAGCCGACGGGCGGGTGAAACGTACCGGTTTCTGTCCGGTCGCCAAGTGCGACCGGGAAGATAGTCACGTTGTTCACCTTCGCCTGCTGGAGTTTGCGAACCATTTCGGACCGAACTGCCGCGAATGGCTCGAAGGCGAAAACCCGGTCCGCCCGGTCCGACATAAACATCGAGTGATGTCCGATGTTGGCGCCAATATCGAAAAACGCAACTTCCTTTCCCGACGCCCGGATGAAACTTGCGATCTGGGCGAGGAGCATCAGTTCATGGCGGCTGTAGGCGCCATAAAAGAAAACGGTCCAGTCGATGAAGTTGGTAAGATTGCCGGAATAGGGTCGGCCGTAGAAATCGACAGTAAAAGGGAACGATACCTGCCGTTCCGGGTTGGCAAGTTTCCGAAGAATAAGGTTCCGGAATCGCATATGATTCCAGTGGCCCAGGGCTCGCAGCACCCGATGTTTGGCCGATAATTCCATAGTTCGAATGGTAACCCAGACGGTTGGAGGCTTCTTCCTCAAGCCCGCCCGGCAGCGCTGTTAACATACATCAAGATGCGATTGGCCTTATCGGTCCTCTGCGAAAACCCTCGTCGGCAAACGGGCCTCACCAGCATGTTTCGGGAGCTTGTGGTTCACGGTCGCCGCGAATTTCCGCAAGTGGAATGGGACCTGTTTCTGCCTCGCGGGTATCAATGGGCCCCCCTCGACGGTGTCGAAACACATCCGGTCAATGTTGACAGCGGCGACCTGGCGGCACGGCTTGCGGCGGACCACTTCTATGTTCCGATTGCGGCGAAGCGGCGAAGTTGCCAGGCGCTGATGACCGCTGGATTCCTGCCGCGGCTTTGCCCCCTCCCGGGGGTTGTCCATATCAACACCCTGCACCACGAGAACAAGGCCAACCAGACCGGATGGCTGCGGGCCGAATACCGGCGCCGGGAAACCAACCGGGCCCTGCGCAAGGCGGACCTCGTCATTACCAACTCGGCCGTGGCGGCTCGCGGCCTCATCGACCTGCAGCCAGCGGTGGAACAACGGCTGCTGGTGAGCTACGAGGGAGTGCAGCACGAAACATTTCATCCGTTCGCGGGGCCGGACGAAACGGAGCGATTGAAATCCGCATTGGACCTGTCGCCGGGCTATATTCTCTGGGTTTCCAACCTTTATCCGTACAAACAACTCGATCTGCTTCTGAGAGCATACGCGGGCCTGACGGATGGCGAACGGAAGAGGCATCCGCTCGTAATCGTAGGCCGTGACTGGCAAGGATCGCAAAGCGCGGCTATCAAGCTGGCCGAAGCGCTTGGCGTCCGCGCCGATCTCCGTTTCCTTGGCTGGGTAGCCGACGAATGGGTCGCGCCGCTACACCGCCAGTCCGCCGTTCACGTGCTCGCAAGCAGGGAAGAAACGTTTGGCCGTAGCGTTCTGGAAGCGATGGCCTGCGGCGTTCCGTGCGTGGTTAACGATATTCCGATTATGCGCGAGGTCACTGCGGGGCACGCTATTCTTACCGATTTTCGCGATGCCGGAGCATCGGCGGCGGCCCTGCGGCGCGCATTGACCGAGAATGAAACGATCGCCGAATTACGCCGCGGGGGCATTGAAAGAGCGGCCCGTTTCAGCATGAAGAAGTTGGCGCGGGAGCGTGTCGCCGCGGTCGTGGAACGGTTGGGTCGGGCATGAAGGCTATCGTGACCGGAGCCGCGGGCTTCATCGGAAGCAATCTGACGGACCGCTTGCTGAGCGAAGGTCACTCCGTTCGCGGCATAGACAATTTTTCCACCGGACGCCGGGAGTTTCTCGAAGGTGCGCTTTCGTCGCGCTCATTTGAGCTGTGCGAAGCAGACCTTCTCGACGCCCGCGGTATCGAGCCGTTATTCCGCGGCTTCGACGCTGTTTTTCATCTGGCGGCCAACGCGGACGTGCGGTTCGGCCCAGACCACCCGGGTAAGGACCTGGAGCAGAATACAATCTGCACCGCGAACGTCCTCGAAGCTATGCGAAAATCGGGCGTCAAGCGCATTGCCTTTTCCTCCACCGGCTCCGTCTACGGCGAATCGAGAGTACTCCCGACCCCCGAGGACGCCCCTTTCCCTGTCCAGACCTCTCTTTACGGCGCCTCCAAGCTGGCCGCGGAAGGGCTGATTGCGGCATATTGCGAGGCGTTTGGCATGCAGGGCCATTGCTTCCGGTTTGTCTCCATTCTGGGCAAACGCTATACCCACGGCCATATCTTTGACTTCTACAGGCAACTCCTCCAGCATCCCGACAAGCTTCGTGTGCTGGGCAACGGCAGCCAGCGCAAATCATACCTGGAGGTCGGGGATTGCATTGATGCCATTCTGCTCGCCATGCAAAAGTCGAATGCGCCCCTGCAGATCTTCAATCTCGGCACCGATGAATACTGCACCGTCAACGACTCGATCGGCTGGATTTGTGGACGGCTCGGGCTCAGCCCAAAGTTGGAATATACCGGCGGCGACAGGGGATGGATTGGCGACAACCCGTTCATTTTTCTCGATTGTTCCCGTGTGCGGGCGCTTGGCTGGAAGCCACGCTTGACAATCCGCGAGGGCGTCGTCGAAACAGTAAGATATCTTGAAACGAATCCTCATCTGCTCGAGGCGGCGGCGTAGATCCCGGGCATGATAATCGCCAGCAGCCCTCTACGCATTTCTCTCGGTGGCGGCGGTACCGATTTGCCGTCGTATTACCGCGAACATGGCGGTTTTGTGATCTCGGCCGCCATCAATCGGTACGTTTACATCACTCTTCATGAATCGTTCGGCGAGAAATTCATTCTTAAATATTCCGAGATGGAGAAGGTTCTCACCCTCGATGAGATACGCCATCCGATCATCCGGGAAGCGCTGAGGCTGTCAGGCGTCTGCGCCGGCGGCCTCGAAATCGCTTCCATGTCTGACATTCCGGCCGGAACGGGCCTGGGCTCGTCCGGGAGTTTCACCACCTCACTTCTCTATGCCCTGCATCTGCTCAACCGGAAAGGGCTTTCAAAGCACGATCTGGCGGAAATGGCGTGCCGCATCGAGATCGATATCCTGGGCGAGCCGATTGGAAAGCAGGACCAGTACATTGCCGCTTTTGGCGGCGTGACATGCTTCGATTTCATGCGCGATGGCGCAGTCGGTGTCTCGCCCTTGCGGATGAGCGGGCAAACGCTGAGCAATCTCGAAGACAACCTGACGTTATTCTTCACTGGTTTTTCGCGGTCTGCGTCCGCGCTCCTGCGCGACCAGGACACCCGCAGCAGAAAGCGCGACCAAAGCATGATTGAGAATCTCCACTTCGTCAAGCGGCTTGGATGTGAAAGCAAGTCGGCTCTCGAAGCGGGAGACCTGCGCGCGTTTGCCGAAATCATGCATGTCCATTGGGAACATAAGAAGAAGCGCACGGACGGTATGAGCAACACGCACATCGACGAATACTATCGGCTTGCCAGAGACAATGGGGCCATGGGCGGCAAACTGATCGGTGCGGGTGGCGGCGGTTTTCTTATGTTTTACACCGAAGATAAAACCCGTCTGCGCCGTGTCATGAGCGAAGCCGGCCTTCGGGAGATTCGGTTCCGTTTCGATTTCGAGGGCACGAAAGTAGTAACGCAGTCCTGAGAACCCCTGTCATGCTACCGGTTGCTATTCTCGCTGGAGGTCTGGCGACGCGCCTTCGACCCCTGACCGGAACGATCCCCAAGTCGCTCGTTCCCATCCAGGGAGAGCCGTTCATCGCTCGTCAGTTGCGTTTACTAAGGGGTCGGGGCATCGATCGTGTCGTCCTCTGCGTCGGCCATCTGGGTCACTTGGTTCGCGAATTTACCGGCACCGGCGAGGCTTTCGGACTTCATGTAGACTACTCGTGGGATGGCCCTGTGTCGCTGGGGACGGCAGGCGCCCTTCGAAATGCTTTACCGTTGCTTGGAGACTCGTTTTTCGTGGTCTATGGGGATTCCTATCTGCCCTGCGACTATGGCGCGGTTCAAACGGAGTTCCTTTCATCCGGGAAGGACAGC